>NZ_JBSGUP010000158.1:0-13788 GCF_053607985.1 Streptomyces sp. NPDC055078 | reverse complement strand
GGTGGGGCGTGTCCCATCCGGGGACGAGGAGACGGGCACGGCCGAGGGACCGTTTTCGGCTGCGCCCGTCTGGTGTGAGGGGGCGGGAGCGCCAGACTCCCGCCCGTGAGGCCAGGTTAGCCTAACCTAAGTGGAAGTGCCAGGCTTCGGGTACGGGGCCCGGGGCCGCCCCGGAAAGGCAGCACCCCGGTACCCCCGCACCCCGGGCGCCGTGGCGCGGCGGCACGGTCTCAGCCGGTCAGCCCCAGCTCACGGGCGATCAGCATCCGCTGGACCTCGCTCGTACCCTCGCCGATCTCCAGGATCTTGGAGTCGCGCCACATCCGGGCCACCGGGTACTCGTTCATGAAGCCGTATCCGCCGTGGATCTGGGTGGCCTCGCGGGCGTTGTCCACGGCGACGGTGGACGAGTAGAGCTTGGCGAGGGCCGCTTCCTTCTTGAAGGGCTCGCCCTGCACCAGCCTGGAGGCCGCGTCCCGCCAGCCGACCCGGGCCATATGCGCCCGCATCTCCATGTCGGCGATCTTGAACTGGATGGCCTGGTTGGACCCGATGGGGCGGCCGAAGGCGTGCCGCTCCTTCGCGTACTTCACGGACTCGTCCACACAGCCCTGGGCGAGACCGGTCGCCAGCGCGGAGATCGCGATCCGGCCCTCGTCGAGGATGCGCAGGAACTGCGCGTATCCCCGGCCCTCCTCGCCGACCAGATTCGCCAGCGGCACGCGGACGCCGTCGAAGGACAGCTCGCGGGTGTCCGACGCGTTCCAGCCGACCTTGGAGTAGGCGGGGGCGACGGTGAAGCCGGGGGTGCCGGAGGGGACGATGATCGAGGAGATCAGCGGTTTGGCCTCGGGGGTGCGGCCGGTGACCGCGGTGACCGTCACCAGGCCGGTGATGTCCGTACCGGCGTTGGTGATGAAGCACTTGGAGCCGTTGATCACCCATTCGCCTGCGGCCTCGTCCCGTACGGCCGTGGTCTTCGTACCGCCCGCGTCGGAGCCGCCCTCCGGCTCGGTCAGCCCGAAGGCGCCCAGCACCTCGCCCGAGCAGAGCTTCGGCAGCCACTCCCGCTTCTGCTCCTCCGTACCGAAGCGGAAGATGGGCATCGCGCCGAGGGAGACTCCGGCCTCCAGGGTGATCGCCACGGAGGAGTCGACGCGCGCCAGTTCCTCCAGGGCGATGCCCAGGGCGAGATAGTCGCCGCCCATCCCGCCGTACTCCTCGGGGAAGGGCAGTCCGAACAGGCCCATCCGGCCCATCTCGGCGACGATCTCGTAGGGGAACTCATGGCGTTCGTACAGATCGCCGATCTTCGGCGCGATCACATCGTGGGCGAACTGCTCGATCGTACGGCGGAGTTCCTCGTGCTCGGAGGTGAGCCGGTGGTCCAGGGACATGGGAGTCACTCCTTGTGGGAGAGGGCGCGAACGGTGCGGGAGGGGCTGGGGCGACCCAGTTGCCCGGCCATCCACACGCTGGTGGCGGTGAGCCGGCCGAGATCGACCCCGGTTTCGATACCGAGGCCGTGGAGCATCCACACGAGGTCTTCGGTGGCGAGGTTTCCGGTGGCGCTCTTCGCGTACGGGCAGCCGCCGAGGCCGCCCGCGGAAGCGTCCACGGTGGTGACTCCGTGCTCCAGCGCGGCGAAGGTGTTCGCCAGCGCCTGGCCGTAGGTGTCGTGGAAGTGGACCCCGAGCGCGGAGGTGGGCACGCCCTCCTCGTTCAGCTCGGCGAGCAGGGTGAGGACATGGCCGGGGGTGGCGACGCCGATGGTGTCGCCGAGGGACAGCTCGTCGCAGCCCAGCTCCATGAGCTGCCGCGCGATGCGCACGACCTGATGGACCGGTACCGGCCCCTCCCAGGGGTCGCCGAAGCACATCGACAGATATCCGCGCACATGGATCCTGTCGTCCTTGGCACGGGCGACGACCGGCGCGAACATGGCGAGCGACTCGTCCACGCTCCGGTTGAGGTTCTTGCGCGCGAAGGTCTCGGTCGCCGAGCCGAACACCGCGATCCGGCGGGCGCCGAGGGCGATCGCCCGGTCGAGTCCGCGTTCGTTCGGTACGAGGACGGGGAGCGCGACGCCCTCGATGTCCCGTACGGCGGGGAACAGCGTCCCGGCGTCGGCGAGCTGGGGCACCCAGTCGGGGTGGACGAAGCTGGTCGCCTCGATCGTCGACAGTCCGGCCCCGGCGAGCCTGCGGATGAACTCCGCCTTCACCTCGGTCGGGACGACCGCCTTCTCGTTCTGGAGCCCGTCGCGGGGGCCCACCTCATGGATGCGCACCCGGGGCGGCAGGTCCTGCACCGGGACCTCCATCGGCAGTCCTTCACTCATCCCGGGCCTCCTCGGTCTCCGTGGTCTCCTCGGCCTTTTCAAAGGGAGTGATCACGGCCAGCAACTGGTCCATGGCGACCGTGGACCCGGGGGTGACATCCAGCTCGGTCACGGTCCCGGCGTGCGGGGCGGAGATGACGTGCTCCATCTTCATCGCCTCCACGACCAGCAGGCTCTGCCCGGCGGTCACCTCGTCCCCGACGGCCGCCTTGACCACGGTCACCGTCCCGGGCATCGGGGCGGCGAGGGTGTCCGCCCCGGCGTGCGCGGCGCCGCTGAGGGAGGCGGCGACCGGGTCGTGGTCCTCGAGGTGCCAGGAGTCGCCGTCCCGGCCGAGCCAGATCCCGTCGGGGGCCACGGCGCGGTGGAAGGTGTGGGTGAGGCCGCCGACCTCGACCACGACCTCGCCGCCGGCCGCCGGGGTGGTGCCGACGAGCCGGGCGGGCACTGCCCCGGTCCCGCCGCCGCCGATCGGGACCTCGGTCCCCGTCCCTGTCCCCGTTCCCGTTCCCGTTCCCGTACCGCCGATACGGATCTCCGTCCCCGCCCCCATACCGCGCACGCGGACAGTCACCGGCTCCTGGCCGGGGATCCGGAAGTGGTGCGCGGTCCAGGCCGGTTCGCCGCCGAGGCGCCAGCCGGTCGGTACGGAGAACGGGTCCACCCAGCCGGGAGCCCCGCCCGGAGCCGGACCCTGGCCCGGAGCCGGGTCCGCCGCCAGGTGCCGGGAGAGCGCCGCCGCGGCGTACACCTCGTCGGGGACCCCGTCCGGCACCAGGCCGGCCGCCTCGCGCTCCACCAGTCCGGTGTCCAGGTCGCCCGCCGCCACCGCCGGATGGGCCAGCAGCCGCCGCAGGAAGCCCGCGTTGGTCGGGACGCCCAGCGTCACCGTACGGGCGAGGGCGGCGCGCAGCCGGCGGATGGCCGTCGCGCGGTCGGGGCCGTAGGCGATCACCTTCGACAGCATGGGGTCGTACAGGCTGGAGACCTCGGTGCCTGCGCTCAGGCCGGAGTCCGTACGCACCTGGTCGCCGTCCGGCTCGTGCAGTGCGAGGACGGTGCCGCCGGAGGGCAGAAAGCCGCGCGAGGGGTCTTCGGCGCAGATCCGGGCCTCGATCGCGTGCCCGGTGAGGGTGATGTCGTCCTGCTCGTACGGGAGGGGCTCGCCCGCCGCGACCCGGAGCTGCCACTCCACCAGATCGAGCCCGGTGATGAATTCGGTGACCGGGTGCTCGACCTGGAGGCGGGTGTTCATCTCCATGAAGAAGTAGGCGGACGGGTCGACGCCCGGGACGATGAACTCGACCGTCCCCGCGCCCACATAGCCGCAGGCACGCGCCGCCTGGACCGCCGCATCGCCCATCGCCGCGCGGACCTGCTCGTCGAGGAAGACGGACGGCGCCTCCTCGATGACCTTCTGGTGGCGGCGCTGGAGCGAGCACTCGCGCTCGCCGAGGTGGATCACCCGGCCGTGCCGGTCGGCGAGGACCTGGATCTCGATGTGCCGGGGCCGGTCGATCCACCGCTCCACCAGCAGGGTGTCGTCCCCGAAGGAGGAGCGGGCCTCGCGCCGGGCCGCCGCGATCTCGTCCAGCAGCGCGGACTCCACCCGGGTCAGCCGCATGCCCTTGCCGCCGCCGCCCGCCGACGGCTTCAGCAGCACCGGCATCCCGATCTCCCGGGCCGCCGCGGCCAGCTCGTCGTCGCTCAGCCCGGAGCCGGAGGAGCCGGGGACCACCGGCACCCCCGCCGCCCGTACGGTCTCCTTGGCGCGGATCTTGTCGCCCATCAGGGAGATCGCGTCGGCCGGGGGGCCGATGAAGACCAGACCGGCGTCGGCGCACGCCCGCGCGAAGCCCGCGTTCTCCGCGAGGAAGCCGTAGCCGGGGTGGACCGCCTGGGCTCCGGTGCGGACGGCCGCCTCCAGCAGCCGCTCCACCGACAGATAGCTCTCGGCGGCGGGCGGCGGGCCGATGCGGACCGCGGTGTCCGCCTCCCGTACATGACGGGCGTCCGCGTCCGCGTCGGAGAAGACGGCGACCGAGCGCACCCCCATCGCGCGCAGGGTGCGGATCACCCGGACGGCGATCTCGCCCCGGTTGGCCACCAGGACTGTGTCGAACATCGGCTGCATCGGCTGCATGGGCTGCATGGGCTGCATGGGCTGCATGGGCTGCATGATCGGAGGGTTCCTCACATCCGGAAGACGCCGAAGCCGGGGTCACCCAGCGGAGCGTTGGCACACGCGGTCAGGGCAAGGCCCAGCACCTGCCGGGTCTCCAGCGGGTCGATCACCCCGTCGTCCCACAGCCGGGCCGTGGCGTAATAGGCGCTGCCCTGCTGTTCGTACTGGCCACGGATCGGGTTCTTGAAGTCCTCCTCGTCCTGGGCGGACCAGGAATCGCCGCGCGCCTCGATCTGGTCGCGCTTGACGGTGGCCAGGACGGACGCGGCCTGCTCACCGCCCATGACGGAGATCTTGGCGTTGGGCCACATCCACAGGAAGCGGGGGGAGTAGGCCCGGCCGCACATCGAGTAGTTCCCCGCGCCGTACGAACCGCCGACGACAACGGTCAGCTTGGGGACCCGGGTGCAGGCCACGGCGGTGACCATCTTCGCCCCGTGCTTGGCGATGCCCCCCGCCTCGTAGTCCTTGCCGACCATGAAGCCGGAGATGTTCTGGAGGAAGAGGAGGGGGATGCCGCGCTGGTCGCACAGCTCGATGAAATGCGCCCCCTTCTGGGCGGACTCGGCGAACAGGATGCCGTTGTTCGCGACGATGCCGACCGGATGGCCGTGGATCCGGGCGAAACCGGTGACCAGGGTCTGCCCGAACTCCGACTTGAACTCGGCGAACCGCGATGCGTCCGTGATCCGCGCGATCACCTCCCGGACGTCATAGGGCGTACGGGAGTCCACCGGCACCGCCCCGTACAGCCCGGCGGGATCCACCTTGGGCTCCTCGACCGGCTCGACGGTCCAGGGCAGGGGGCCGCGCGCGGGGAGGGTGGCGACGATGTTCCGCACGATCCGCAGGGCGTGGGCGTCGTCCTCGGCGAGATGGTCGGTGACGCCCGAGACACGGGAGTGGACCTCGCCGCCGCCCAGCTCCTCGGCGGTGACGACCTCACCGGTCGCGGCCTTCACCAGGGGCGGGCCGCCCAGGAAGATCGTGCCCTGGTTCCGTACGATCACGGCCTCGTCGCTCATCGCGGGGACATAGGCGCCGCCCGCCGTGCAGGAGCCGAGGACGGCCGCGATCTGGGGGATACCGGCGCCGGACATCCGGGCCTGGTTGTAGAAGATCCGGCCGAAGTGCTCACGGTCGGGGAAGACCTCGTCCTGCAGCGGCAGGAAGGCGCCGCCGGAGTCCACCAGATAGACGCACGGCAGCCGGTTCTCCAGGGCGACCTCCTGGGCGCGGAGGTGCTTCTTGACCGTCATCGGGTAGTACGTCCCGCCCTTGACCGTCGCGTCATTGGCGACGATCACGGTCTCGCGCCCGCTGACCCGGCCGATGCCCGCGATCACTCCGGCGGCCGGGGCCTGCCCCTCGTACATCCCCTCGGCCGCGAGGGGGGCCAGCTCCAGAAAGGGGGAACCCGGGTCCAGCAGGGTGTCCACCCGCTCGCGCGGCAGCAGCTTGCCCCGCGCGGTGTGCCGGGCGCGGGCCCGCTCGCCACCGCCGAGCCGGGCCACCGCGAGCCGGGCGCGCAGCGCGTCGGACAACTCCCGGTGCGCCGCCTCATTGGCTCCCCAGGCCATGGACGCGGGGTCTGCCGTGCTGGTCAGCACGGGTGCCTGCTGCATCGTGTCGTGCCCCCTTCGCCCGTACGGCATCAGTTAATGAGCGTTAACGTCTCCCTTCAGGTTAACGACCGCTAACAGCATTGTCTAGAATCGTCTTCCATGAGCACCAGGACGGATGCGCCGACCCGCCGCGAGCAGATCCTCAAGGAGGCCGCTCGCCTCTTCGCGGAGCGTGGATTCCATGGCGTGGGGGTCGACGAGATAGGGGCGGCCGTCGGCATCAGCGGTCCTGGCCTGTACCGCCACTTCGCGGGCAAGGACGCGATGCTCGCCGAACTGCTGGTGGGCATCAGCGAGCGGCTGCTCAGCGGCGGACGGCTGCGGGTGGCGGAGTCGCCGTCCGACCCCGGCGCGCTGCTGGCGTCACTGATCGACGGCCATATCGACTTCGCCCTCGACGACCGCCCGCTGATCACCCTCCACGACCGCGAGCTGGACCGGCTCCGCGACAGCGACCGCAAGCTGGTGCGCCAGCTCCAGCGCCAGTACGCCGAGCTGTGGGTCACCGCCGTACGGGAGCTGCACCCCCAGGTCCCGGAGGCCCAGGCGCGCGCGGCCGTGCACGCCGTGTTCGGCCTGCTGAACTCGACACCCCATCTGGGGCCGCAGGACGGCGGCCCACCGGACCGGGCGGCCACGGAAACGTTGCTGCGCAGGCTGGCGCACGGGGCGTTCGCGTCACTGGCACCGGTGGCCGGGACGCTCTGAGGTCGCGGCCGTTCCCTGCCCCTCCCTGCCGCTCCCTGCCGTTCCTTGTCCGGTCTGACCAGGTCTCGGTCCGGCCCCGTCCGGCCTTTGTCCGGCCTGTCTGTCCGGTCCTGACCGCGTCCCGCCCGGACCGGTCTGAGTACGGGACACCAGACGGGCCTCGTACGCGGCACCAGGCGGGTCCCCTGAGGGTGACGGCACAATGGGGCCATGCCGATACCCAGCCGTGCCGCCCTCGTCGAACACCTCGTCCGTACCCGTATCGCCGGAAACGTCGCCACCCCCCGCGACAACAACCTCTCCCACTACCGCAAGCTCGCCAACGGCGACCGCCACTTCTGGCTGGGTCTCGAACTGGGGGACCGCTGGACCGACGAGCAGGACGTCCTGGCCGTGATGGCCGAGCGCTGCGGTGTCAGCGACGATCCCCAGCACCGCACCGGCCAGGACACCATCGACCCCGAACTGACCGTCGATGCCCTGGAACGCCTCGCCGCCCGTCTCCGCAAGGCGGCGGCGGGCCAGGAGCGCGTCCTCTTCGCCACCGGCCACCCCGGCGGTCTCCTCGATGTCCACCGGCAGACCGCCGACGCCCTGCGTGCGGCCGGCTGCGAGATCATCCGTATCCCCGGAGGTCTCACCGCCGACGAGGGCATGGTCTTCCAGTTCGCCGGCATCGCCATGCTGGAGCGCGGCGCGACCCTGTGGCACACCCACTCCCCGGCCCCCATGGCCGCCGTCCTCGACGGCCTGGAGCGCGACGGCAGGCCCCAGCCCGACCTCGTCGTCGCCGACCACGGCTGGGCGGGCTGCGCCGGCCAGCGCGGCCTGGACGCGGTCGGCTACGCGGACTGCAACGACCCGGCCCTGTTCATCGCGGAGGCGGAGGGCACGCTCCAGGTGACGGTTCCGCTGGACGACCATGTCACCGACCCCCGGTTCTACGACCCGATGGCGGAGTACCTGCTCGCGGCGGCGGGACTGGTGACCTGAGCGGGCACCCGCGTCACCCGGGGCGGCCGATGGAGGAGCACCGTGATCGGCGCGGCGGTTGACGACGACCAGCCCACCACATCAGCGGACCGCACCACCACCACCATCACCACCGGCGGTGCCGGGAAACGTGAGCGGGCCTTACGCGACTACGCGACCTCGATTCCGTGTTCCTGGACCAGCGCTTCAAGCCCGCCCGGATACCCCTTGCCGCCCATAACGAACTCCCAGTTGCCACCGGTCCGGCGACGGAAGGAACCGAGCACCAGGGCTGTTTCCCCGGTCCGCCCGTCCGAGACCGTGAGTCTGTCCAGTTCGGTCCCTGTCGAGTCCCGCAGGACGATCCCCGCGTCGGTGAAGCCGGACAGGTCAGCGGCCGGATTCACCTCGGGATCGATGGGCTGCCGCGATGACCAGCCGGTCGGCTTGCTCGGGCAGATTGTCGAAGGCGACCCGGATGGCTGCCCTGTCGCCCGTCGCTGTCCCGTGCACGGCACTGACGGATCCATCGGGTGTCCGCACATTGTTGAAAAAGACGAAGTGGTCGTCGCTCAGCACCCGGCTCCCCCGGCAGACCAGCGCACACACGTCCAGTGCCACCGAACCCGACCAGGTCATCCCCAGTACGTTGGCATCCTCGTCCTCCGGCCGACTGCCCGTGCGCTGGGCGGGCACGGAACCCGTTCCCAGCCGTCCGCGCAGACCATGGCGACTGAGCAGATCGACAAGCTCGGTACCGGTCACGAGCGTCAAGGGCTTGCCATTGGCGAAGGTGTACGAGCCAGGCCCGAAACCAGACGTGGTCACCAGTACCCCCTTGTTCGCACCGGAGCCCTGCACTGTGCCGTACAGGTCACGTACAGCACTCGGCGGCACTGTGTTGCGATACCGCTTGACCTGCACAATGATCCGGCCGCCGCTGATCGGATCGGGGTCGTACGCCTCCACGTCGACACCGCCGTCATGGGAACGCTGTGTCATCACCGCCTGCATTCCCCTGGCCCTGAACAAATCGGCAACGAGCCCCTCGAAGTTCACCGGGTCCATCTCCAGCAGATCGGGCTCGTCGTCACCGCCGTGAGAGACAACACCTGAACTCACATCCTCCGGCACCCGGCCCGGTCGCACGGCCACCCGCTGATCCGGCTTCGCGGACAGTTGGCCACGCATACCCTCCAGGCACTCCACGGCGCCCACCTGCCCCAGGTTCAGCCGGGTGAAGTCGGCGCGGGACACCATCACCGTACTGAGGACGATGTCCGTACGCCGGCCTGTCGCCGGATCGACGTCGTCGACGAATCCGTTCACCGCCACCGACGCCAGCACCTCGAACTCATCTGCGGCGAAAAGGTCCCGCAGGACCAGCAGCACACACTGCGCGACCACATCCCGGTAGAGCGCTCTGCGTTGCCCGGCGGGCCGAGGGCTCTCCTTCTCCTGGTCGGAAGCGGCCACGTACCGAACCGACTTGGCTTCGGGGATGACGTCGAGGCCAGGAAGCTCCCAATTCAGGACGAGCTGGCGGGCGGCCGGATCGAAGGCCGCGACCACACGGCGTGGCAGCCCCTCGGGCCACATCGCCGACGCGTACAGGGCGGCGGAGAAGTACTCCACGACAGTGCCGGGTTCCCGCGCGCGAAGCGCGGCCACCATCTCGCCGATCCCTTCGTTGTGCCGCCGTATCTCGGCCCGCCGGGACTCGGCCCACTCGTCGTGACGCCGCCGGTACTCCGCCAACTGCTGAAGCCGCTGGGCCTCCGCCGCCTGGGCCATTCGAAGATCGTGCTGATACCGCTCCTGTGCCTCCCGGCCCGCCTGCGCCCGCCGGGCGGCCGTCCAGCCTCCTTGGGACCGGTAGCTGTTCGGGTCGGGCATCGGCAGGGGATACGCGAGCTGCCCGGGTGCGAAGGGCTCGACATCGTCCGCCCGCGTCAGCAGAGCACTCCGGAACACCCCGCCCTGGCACCCGGAGGCCAGCAGCCCGGTGAGTTCGGCGACCCTGGCCTCCAACTCCTCTGTGCGGGCGCGCGCGTCCGCCTCACGCCGCTGCTTGTACGCAGCCTGCTGTTCCCGGTGTACTCGCGCCATGTCCCGCTGGTATGTCCGCTGCTGGCGCTCCTGTTCCCGCTGCGCGCGGACCGAGGCCCGGAGCTGTGCTTCACGTTCCCTCTGCTGCTGTCGCTGAGCCTCTGCCCAGGCCCCGATCAACCCGCTGGAGCGACGACTCATCCCGCGCTCCCCCTCCCCACAGGGCCAATGGCCCAAGTCATGTTGAAAGTGCAAGTCTCCCAACGACAGGGGTACATAGCACTGTTTTCGCCGATCTCCGTGCCGAAATCCTGCTTCGCGACTCCTCGGAATCCGTCCGGGTGGGAACGGCTCCCGCGTCACCCGGGGCGGCCCGGTCCCTGAGTCCGCCCGCGCTCGGCCCCCGGTTCCTGAGTCCGCCCGCGTTCGACCCCCGGTCCCGGTGCGCGCCCCCGCTCCGCCCCCAGCCCCGGCGTCGGGTCCAGATACACCCGGCGGATCGAGGGGAAGCGCTCCCGCAGCTGCTCCTCCGCCTCCTCGCATGCCCACTCCACCTGCCGGGCGCTCGACGCGTCACGGAAGTCGACCTTCGCGGCGACGAGGATCTCGCGCGGACCCTGGATCAGGGTCGTCAGCTCCAGTACGGCCACGATGTGCGGCACCGTGAGGATCTCCTCCCGTACCGCGTCCCGCATCGACGCGGGCAGCGGTCGGCCGATGAGCAGCTGCGCGTTGCTGCGCGCCAGGACCCAGGCGACGTACACCAGCAGCAGCCCGATGAGGATCGACGCGACCCCGTCGTACACCCCGGACCCCGTGAGCTGCGCTCCCAGCAGTCCGCCCGCCGCCAGCGCCAGTCCGGCCAGCGCCGCCGAATCCTCCAGGACGACGGCCTTCAGCGCCGTGTCCGGCGTTCTGCGCAGATAGTGGCGCGCGGGTGCCCCGAGCCGGGCGGCCTCGGCGCGGACCTGCCGCAGCCCCGTCCGCAGGGAGAAGCCCTCCAGCAGGAACGCGATCCCCAGGACGACGTACGAGAGGAGCGGATCCCCCAGCTCCTCGCCATGGGTGAGGGTGTGGATTCCGTCGTAGACCGCGAAGACCGCACCGCCGACGAAGGTGGCGACCGCCGCGAGCAGCGCCCAGATGTACCGCTCCGGGCCGTGCCCGAGCGGGTGCTCCTCGTCGGCCGGCCGGTCGCCCCGCTTCAGCGCGGTGAGCAGCAGCAGTTCGGTCACGGTGTCGGCGACGGAGTGCGCGGCCTCGGACAGCATCGCGCTGGAGCCGCTGACCACCCCGGCGACCGCCTTCGCCACGGCGATCCCGAGATTGGCGACGGCGGCGACCAGGACCGTGAAGGTGCTGTCGGGAGGCTGCTCGGTACTGTCGACGCCCTCGGTGTCCTGTTTGCTCATGTAATCGACCGTATGGTCAGACTCCGGCGGGGTGCGGGACCCACGCCAGGTCAGGACCGTCGGGGCTGAGATTGCTGTGTTTCGGGGCTGAAAGGTCAATTGACCGGGGGGAGGCGGGTTTCTGGTTTCGCTGGTGTGGCGGATTCGTCCGCCGCTGTCCCCGCTTGTGCCCGGTGGGGACGCCAACGGGGAAACGGGGAATCACGCATGCGCGAAAAAGCGTACGCGGTCGCTCTGGCG
Organism: Streptomyces sp. NPDC055078; assembly: GCF_053607985.1. Lineage (NCBI taxonomy): Bacteria > Bacillati > Actinomycetota > Actinomycetes > Kitasatosporales > Streptomycetaceae > Streptomyces > Streptomyces sp. NPDC055078. Next base: position 2,256 of record NZ_JBSGUP010000158.1, on the reverse strand, counting down.
ATCGCTCTGATCGTTCCGGCCGGAGGAACGGCCGCCGCGGCTGCCGGAGTCGGCACCGCTGTCCAGCCTGCCTCGGCATCGAAGGCGCCCAAGGCGCCCAAGGCGCCGAACCCGGCGTACAAGGTGCTCAAGCTCCTGAAGTACAAGGGGCCGGGGGATGCCGCCCTGCGGGCCGGGACGTACAACGCGTCGACCGGCGGTGGCTGGGGCTGGAACAAGGTCAAGAAGAAGCACAGGATCACCAAGTACTCGGCCCTGGAGTACATAACGAAGGGCCCCAACCGCGCGCACCAACGAGAAGAAGCTCGGTGACAACCGGAACCGGGGCGTCATCACGGCGTACTGCAACGGAGTGGTGAAGTGCCCGGCCTGGGTGAGCACCACCCTGGCCAAGCTGAACAAGAGGTCGGCCGCTGACGGCGAGCGGTTCGAAGCGGCGTATCAGCCGCTGACGAATCCCCCGCGGTAGTCGGCCCAAGTCGAGTGGGAGCACCATGACCAGCCCCGAGAGCGAGTTCCTCGGCAGGATCGCCGACGCGGCCTTCGACCTCGGGGCGGGTGGTCTGAGGCTGTCCGCCGTGTCGGTGAAGGACCGCAGGGTGTCCTTCGCCGACACCGGGCGGACCCCGGGCCCGCCCCTTTTCCACGGGGGTGAGCCCCCCTCCACCGACCGCGCGGGCCGCCGCGAGTACGACTGGCAGCCGGCCCCCGGCGCTCCCGCCCATCTGCAGATGGCCTGGCTGCTGGCCGACCTGTCCGAGTGGGTCGTCCCCATGGCCGAGAAGCAGATCGCCGTGACCGGCGTCGAGGCACCCGAGGCCGCGTGGTGCGAGCTGGGCATCCGTGACGGTGACACCGCCTACCGCGTACGCATCGCCCTCACCGACCGCACGGAACCGCTGGACTTCCCGGGCATGTACCTCCTGGAACTGTTCGCGGAGGGCCGCCACCGCGAGTATCTGAGCGCGGGGGAGAGTGTGGTGGATCTGCGCGGGGTGCTGTGATCGGGCCTCCGCCACCTGCTCACCGCTCAGGCTGCAGCCACCTGCTCACCGCTCAGGCTGCAGGCGCGTGCCGACTCGATCGGATGAAGCGAACGGCGGCCGGTTGATGGCATGGTGGCCGACTGGTCGGAACGGTACCCCTCGTCACCGACAGGGGACCACGCCCGACGGTCAGCGCGGCACCCGCACGACCCCCTCCTGGATCACCGACACCGCGAGCCGCCCGTCCTGCGTATAGATGCGGGCCTGGCCCAGGCCGCGCCCGCCCGAGGCGGACGGTGACTCCTGGTCGTAGAGCAGCCATTCGTCGGCGCGGAAGGGGCGGTGGAACCACATGGCGTGGTCCAGGGACGCGCCCACCACGTCGCCGACCGCCCAGCCGCCGCGGCCGTGGGCGAGGAGGACGGAGTCGAGCAGGGTCATGTCGGAGACATAGGTGACCAGGCAGACATGGAGCAGGGGATCGTCGGCGAGTTTGCCGTTGGCGCGGAACCAGACCTGGGAGCGGGGTTCGCGCGGTTGGCCGACGGTGCCGTAGGGCGGGGCGTCGGCGTAGCGGAGGTCGACGGCGGCGCGGGCTTCGAGGAGGCGGTCGGCGACACCGGGGTCGATGAAGTGCTCGGCGTAGCGGGGAAGCGTTTCCTCGGTGGTGGGGAGGGAGTCCGGGTCGGGGGCGGGCGGCATGGGGGTCTGGTGTTCGAGGCCGTCCTCGTACACCTGGAAGGACGCGGAGAGATGGAAGATCGGCTGTCCGTGCTGGACGGCGACGACCCGGCGGGTGGTGAAGGAGCGGCCGTCGCGGATGCGGTCCACCGTGTAGACGATGGGTGCGCCGGGGTCGCCCATGCGCAGGAAGTAGGCGTGCAGCGAGTGCGCGTTGCGGTCGTCGGGGACGGTGCGGCCCGCCGCGACCAGGGCCTGGGCGGCGACCTGGCCGCCGAAGACACGGGGGATGACGGCGGTACGCGACCGGCCACGGAAGATGTCCTGCTCGATCCGCTCCAGGTTGAGCAGATCGAGCAGTTCGTCGAGTGCTGGGCTCATGTCGATGACGGTAACTGTCGATGAAGGTGACTACAGACCCATGGACTTCGCGATGATCGACTTCATGACCTCGCTCGTCCCGCCGTAGATCCGGTTGACGCGGTTGTCCGCGTAGAGACGGGCGATGGGGTACTCGTTCATATAGCCGTAACCGCCGTGGAGCTGGAGGCACTTGTCGATCACGCGGTGCGCGACCTCGGTGCAGAAC
>NZ_JBSGUP010000157.1:0-13802 GCF_053607985.1 Streptomyces sp. NPDC055078 | reverse complement strand
GTGTCACAGTCCTCCGGCGTGCCGGCGGCGGCCAGCGCCGCCGTCACCGACTGTCCGAGCAGCGCGAACTCGGCGGCGAAGGAGGCCCGCCCCTCCTGGTCGGTCAGCTCCCGGCGGTGGTTCCGGAGGATGGCGCGGGCCCGGTTGACGCCCCCGAGTACCTCGGCGACCCGCTCCAGGACGGCCGTACGGACGGTCGCGTCCCCGATGTCCAGCCCGGCGACGACCTCGCTGAGGGTGCGCAGACCGGCGGTCAGTCCGTCCAGTCGGTCGGCGGGCCGCGCGGCGGCGGCGACGGTCCCGACCGTGCCCGCCTCGGTGGTGAGGCGCTCGATCTCGTCGTGGTACCCGGTGAACGCGTCCGGGCGCTGAAGGAAGGCGACGGCCCGCCCGGCGGCGGACGCGGTGTCGTTCGCGATGTCCTCGGCGAGCGTGTCGATGGCGGCGGTGTCCGCGTACCGCATCTCCCGCAGTCCGGTCAACTCACCATGGCAGGCGCGCAGTTCGGTGATGCGGTCGATCCACTCCGCCGCAGTGGCGGGTGACTCGCCCCGGACGCGGCGGACCAGCCGGGCGATCCGCTGGGCGGATTCGGCGAGCGCGTCGGCCGCCTGCCGGGTCAGCTCCCGGACGGTCCGGAACTCCTCCACCATCTGTCCGGCACTCGCCCGGATCTCCTCCAGCGGGGTGCGCAGATCGCCCGTCTCCGCGCCGCCCAGCCAGTGGTGGCGGTCGGCGGCGCGGACACAGGCGTCGGCGAGTGCCGCGTACACCTCGGTGGTGGGATCGGTGCGCATCGCCTGCCGGGCGATGGCGAGAGCGTCGGCGATGCCCCGCACCAGATCGGCGTTCCCGATCCGGGCGAGCGGCCCCGAACCGGCGGGGGCGGTGTGGTTCTCGGCGGCGTACGGGCTCTTCCAGAGCTGTACCGGGTGCGACCTGGCCGGCTCCTCCGACCCGGCGGACGGCTCCCCGCGCAGGACGACCAGGGTGCCGTCGTCGAAGAGGGCGTAGCCGAGACAGGGCAGCGGGAGGGCGATCTCCTTGCGGATGGTGCCGTACGGCAGCAGCAGACCGCCGCCCCGGGCGCGGGCGCGGAACGCGAACAGGACGTCCTCGCCGCCGGGGGAGCGCCCGGCCCGCTCGAACTCCAGGCCCCCGACCCCTGGGCCCGTGAACCCCGCGCCCGTGAACCCCGGGCCCCCGGACTCCGGGCCCGTGGTCTCCACCTCGAAGGTTTTCACCGTCCCGGCCGCCAGGCAGTAGCCGCCGGGGAAGACGATGCCCTGGTCGTCCGGCAGCCGCCGAGCGGACTGTCCGATGCCGTCGAGCCGGACCACCGTCCCGGTGAGGGTGTTGAGCACCAGATGGCGGCGGACGCTCTCGTTGTACGGCCGCACCCGCAGCAGGAGCAGCGCGCCGACCCGCGCATGGGCGATCTCGGCATCGGCGAGCGACTGGAGCGGTTCGTCCACCGGCTCGCTGTGGACGGCGTCGGCGGACTCCGTGTCGGCGTCGGTCCTGACGGTCAGCGCGCCCCCGACTGTCGACACATAGGCGACAGACGTGTCCCCGCCGACGGCCACCCGGGGGTGACGTCCCGTCAGATGGTCGTCCCGGGTGGTCTCGGTCCAGTCGAAGTCGTACGGGGGCGGGAAGACATGGTCACGCTCCCCCCGGGCGTCCAGGAAGCGCACCGGGTCCGTCGCCCACCGCAGGACCCGGATGTCGTCCGCCTTCTCACCGGTACGGAAGACGGCGAGCAGTTTGCCGTCGACCCGGCGGAGCTGGATGAGCCGAGCGCCCCGGTAGTAGCGGTGCAGGGCGGCGAACTCGGCGATGAAGGCGGGGTCGTCGAGCAGCCCGGGGACGGCTTCCGGCGGCAGCGGGTTCAGCTCGCGGTCGTACAGGGCGAAGACGTCGCCGACCTCGACGGGACGCGTGCCCGGGATCCTCGGATCGCGGCCGAGGAGCAGCCGGTCGCCGACCGCCACGATGTCGCTCGGGACGGAGGGCACCGGGCCGGTCAGCCGTCCGGTGCCGGTGAGCGTCAGCTCGGTGGAGCCGAACTCCCGGGTTCTGGCGGCGTCGAGCACCTCCGCCCGGCGGGCCAGCTCGGCGGCCCCTGCCCGGAGCCGGTCCCGCAGCACCTCGTAGGTCCCGGCGTCCATGCCCTCGTCCGTACGGTCGCGAGTGCCGGTGTCCGTACGGTCCCGTGCGCCGGTCTCCGGGCGGGTCTCCAGTCCGTTGTCCGGGCCGGTCTCCCGGCCGTTGTCCGGGCCGTTGTCCATACGGGGATGTGCGCCGGACCGGTCCTGTGCGCCGGTCCCTGACTCGGTGCCGGTGCCGGTGCCGGTGGCCTTGGCCGTGGCTGTGCCGGTGTCCATTGGTCCGCTCCCTGGAAAGTGTGATGTCCGGTTCCCTGGAGCTGCCGCCCCCCACGCGGCAGCTCCGGAACCCCGCTCCGGACGGTTCGCCCGGTCAGCCCTTCGCCGCCGTGCCGTTCAGCGCGGCGAGCGGGGTGTCCTTGAGCCCCAGCCGGTCGGCGGCGTCGAGGAGCTGCTGGAGCTGGTCGCTGTGGCCACCGCCCTGCTTCATCAGCTTCATCAGCAGCGCGGAAACGGTCAGATTCTGGACATCGCCGGTCGACACCGAGCCCAGCACCCGGGTCAGGTCGTCGGTGAAGGACGACGAGCCGTCCAGCCAGGGACCGGCGAGGGCCTGCGCGGTCTCGGAGTGCCGTACGAACCCGTCGACGCTCTTACCGAGCGAGACCGACTGCACGAGCCGGTCGAAGAAGACCGAGTCACCGCCGACGATACTGATGTCGGCGTTCTCCAGCCCGGTCGCCAGCACCGTGGCCTGCGCCTCGGCGACCTGCCGCTGCACTTCGAGCCCGGCGAGCCGGATGTCCTTCTCCGCCTCCAGGCGCAGCCGGTACTCCTCGTGCTGACGGGACGCCTCGTCCAGAGCGGCCATCGCGGCGGCCTTCTCGGTGAGTCCGGCCGCCTCCGCCTTCAGCTTCTCGCCGATGGCGGTGGCCTCGGCGAGCGCCTTCGCGCGGGCGCCGTCGGCCTCGGCGGTGAACCGGGCGGCCATGCCCCGGTTCTCGGCGGTCAGCCGGGCCTCGGTGGCCTCGGCCTCCGCGCGGCCGGCCTTCTCGATCGCGTCGGCCTCCTTCTCCCGGACCTGGACGGCCGCGAGCCCCTCGGCCGCCGCCTCCGCCTGCGTGCCCTCGGCGAGGCGGATCTTGGCGCGGGCGTCCATGTCGGCGGCCTTGTTCCGGGCCTCCGCCAGGGTCAGTTCCTCCGCCGCCCGGTGCACGGCCGCCTGCTCGGCGGCCTCCGCCGCCTTGATGTCCTTGACCAGCCGCTCCTGGGCCTCGGCCTCGGCGGCGATGATCACGGTCTGGCGGCCCCGCTCCGCCTCCTCGACGGCCCGCAGCCGCTTGATGGACTCCTCCTGCTCGGCGACCGTACGGTCCACGGCGACCCGCTCCCGGATGACCTCGGCGATCTCCCGGCGCTCGGCCTCCACCTCCTTCTCGGCGGAGATCCGCGTCAGTTCGGTCTCCCGCTCCCGGGCGATGACCTCAAGGAGGCGGTCCTTCTCGATCCGCTCGCTCTCGATGGCGATGACCCGCTCGCGGTTCTTCGCCGCGACGGCGACCTCCCGGTTCTGGTTCTCGCGCTGGACGCCGAGCTGCTCCTCGGTCTTCAGGAACGCGCTCTGCGCCCGCAGCCGCTCCTCCTCCACCACCCGCGCCGTCTCGGCCTCCTCCCTGGCCCGTACGGTGTCGATCTCCCGGCGCTGCTTGATCTCCGCGTCCGCCTGCCGCCGCTCCAGTTCGAGGATGGCCTCCCGGGCGTCGACGTTCTGCCGGGTGATCTCCTTCTCCTCATGGCGCTGGTACTCATTGGTGCGTACGTGCTCCACGGCCGTCAGTTCGGTGATCTTCCGGATGCCCTGTGCGTCCAGGATGTTGTTGCTGTCGAGCTGCGCGAGCGGCGTCTGCTCCAGATAGTCGATCGCCGCGTCCTCCAGGCTGTAGCCGTTCAGATCGGTGCCGATGACCCGGATGATCCGGTCCCGGAACTCATCGCGCTTGGTGTAGAGATCGGTGAAGTCGAGCTGCTTGCCGACGGTCTTGAGCGCCTCGGAGAACTTGGCGTTGAACAGCTCCTGCAAGGTGCCCTGGTCGCTGGCGCGGGCCGTGCCGATGGCCTGGGCGACCTTGATGACGTCCTCGACGGTCTTGTTGACCCGGACGAAGAACGAGATCCGGATGTCGGCGCGGATGTTGTCCTGGCAGATCAGGCCGTCGCGGCCGGTCCGTGAGATCTCGATGGTCTTCACCGAGATATCCATCGTCTCGGCCTTGTGGAGCACGGGCAGGACGACCTGCCCGGTGAAGGTGACGTCGACCTTCCGCATCTTGGAGACGATCAGGGCCTTGCCCTGTTCGACCTTGCGGAACAGCCTGCTGACGATGAGGAGCAGGGCGATGGCGATGAGCAGGACAACGGCGATGAGCACGCCGATGCCCCACGTGATGGCATCCATGGGAAGTCCCCCGATGTGAGATGAAAGGCGTCTGGGCGTCAGGCGGCGGGCGTCACGAGCCGGGCGGCGGGGCGTCGGGCGCGAGGCGCGGGCATGGACCCGTCGTAGAGGTGAGGTGAAAGGCGGCGGGCGTCAGGCGTGACGCGTCACGCGCGCGGTTCGGGCAGCGGGCCGTCGCCCAGTTGTCCGTCGTCCAGCGGGCCGAGAGGGCTGTAGGGCGAGACCCAGAAGAACTCGCCGGCGTCGTCGAACGCGTACAGCAGCCCGGTACTTCCGAGAGGCATGGCGTCCGTGCCGTTCTGGCGGATCTGGACGACGGCGGTGGACCCGTCCCGCGCACTGACCTCCGCCTGGCCGAAGCCCGCGTCCACCCGTCCCGTACGGATGACACAGACCGACCCGATGAAGTCCTGCCGGGACGGCCCGGGTTCGTCGGGGAACAGCTTCGCCAGCGGTCGTACGAGCAGCCGGGTCCCCCACCAGGCGCCCACCACCGCACCGAGGAGCACCAGGGTGCTGAGCAGCGCCCCGACCGCTCCCGTACCGGTGAGCAGTGCGGAACCCGTCAGGCTGAGGAACCAGCCGAGCGTGATCAGCAGCGAGGCGGAGACCGCCACGGGCACCCCGCCGAGATGCAGCGCGCCGGTGTCCGTACCGGTGTCGAAGCCGTCGTGTTCGGCGCCGCCGCACAGGACCAGCAGCCAGAAGCCGATGACGACGGCGAGGGCCGCGGTGAACAGCGCGGTGGGGAATCGGAGCAGGGCGTCCAGGAACTCGGCCATCGCTGATCCCCCTCGTGCTCGTCCTTGTACTCGTACTCGTAGTACTCGTATTCGTGTCTGTCCGCGTCCGCGTCCGCGTCCGCTCGTCCGCCGGTACCGGTGCCGGTTCGCCGTGGAGCGCTTGTTTCCGGCTTCCGGCACGGTCCCGGTGGGGTCCCGCGCGGCTTGCCTCATCCTGGCAGGCGTGCCAGTGGCGCGCATTGCCGCTCTCCGGCAGTCTTCACACCGTCTTCATGCCGGTCGCCACCCCTGGCGGTACGTGTCACCCTTGACCTCCGCACATCAGGGGTGCGTCAAGAACGGGGGACAGCGATGGCGCGGGCGGAGATACCCGAGCATTATCTGACGGGGTATGCCGAGATTCTGTCGGGCGCCTGCGGCACCGGCCGGCGGCTGACCCGGGAGGAGCTGTCGGAACTGCGCGGCCGGGGCGAGCGGGCCGCCGAGGCGGGCATCGGTCTGCGGTTGCTGGTCCGTGCGCAGCTCGCCGCCGCCCAGGCCGTCCGCCCCGCCCTCTCCCGCACCGAGGCCGAACATCTGCTCGCCGCCGTGGAACAGGCCGCCGACGCCTTCGCCGAAGGCCATGAGCGGGCCCAGCGCCTCGCCGTGCGCCAGGAGGAGGCGGCCCGCCGGGAGTTCATCGACGACCTTCTCTACGGACGCAGTGACCTCGGCCGCCTCGCCCAGCGTGCCGAGCGCTTCGGTCTGCTGCTGTCGCACGCGCACGCCGTCGCGGTGGCGCAGGGCGCGGAGCCGTACGACGACGGTGCCCCGGTCGCCCGAGGTGTCGAGTCCTCGCTCGTGGCCCGCTTCGGGGACCGGCACATCCTGCTCACCACCAAGGACGGCAGACTGATCTGTATCGCCCCGGCCGACCAGTCCGACGTCCTCTCCTTCTTCGCCAAACAGGCATACGCGGCGACGGACGGCGGCCAGGTCGCCATCGGCCGCGCCCACCCGGGCGCGGGCGGGGTCGTCCACTCCTACGAAGAGGCGCTGGGCGCCCTCGAACTGGCCGTCCGGATGGACCTGGACGACCCCGTGCTGCACGCGTCCGACCTGCTCGTCTACCCGGTCCTCACCCGCGACCGGCAGGCCATGTCCGATCTGGTGGAGAGCGTGCTCGGCCCCCTCCAGGGGGCGCGCGGCGGCGCGGGCCCGCTGCTGAGGACCCTCACCGCGTACTTCGACACGGGTTGTGTGGCGGCGGAGGCCGCGCGCCGGCTCTCCCTGAGCGTCCGGGCGGTGACCTACCGGCTGGACCGGATCCGCCGGCTGACGGGGGCGGACCCGGGCGACCCCATGCACCGCTACACCCTCCAGACCGCGGTCATCGGCGCACGGCTGCTGGGCTGGCCGGAGCGGAAGCCGTAGCCGCTGCTGCCGGGAGCCTGTCGTCGCCGGGAGCCCGTCGTTTCCGGGAGCCGCCGCCGGGAGGCCAGACCGGGAGCCGCCGTCGCCGGAGGCTGGGGCTGGGGCGCCCGGCCGACCTGCCGCGAGCCCTACCTCAGCCCGCTGTCGATCGCGGCGACCAGTTCCCCGTCGGCGGTGTCGCCTGCCGCGTCGGAGAGGAACGCCCCGCCCAGCCCGTAGGACTTCGCGTACGCCATCTTCCCGGCGACGGTCGCGGGGGTGTCGTAGGTCCACCACTCTGTCCCGCAGTACCCGTACGCGGTCTGGGACGCGGTCCCCGTCGCCGGGCACCTCACCTTGACGGTGCGGTAGTCCGCGCGTCCCGGCTCACCGTCCCCGGGTGCGGGCCCGTGCCCGCCCCGGCCCGGTTCCGCCGTGGTGACGTTCTGCCAGCCCCACGCGTGGGACGGAATTCCGAAGACCAGTTTGTTCGGGTGCACCTGTCGCGCGGTCAGCCATCTCAGGTAGCCGTGTGAGGTGTTGTCGTACATCTCCTGGTACGGGTACAGGGGTGCGCCGGGGGCGGTCGCCGCGTTCGCGAACCGGCCGGTGGGCTTGTAGTGGTCGTACGTCTGGATATTGAACCAGTCCACGGACGGGGACATTCCGGCAAGGTCCGCCGCATCGAGTATCCGGGCGCCACGGTCGGCACTGAACGTCGCGGTGACGAGCTTGTTCCCGAAGGCCGTACGGAACGCCTGGACCATCGGCTTCATCAGCTCGGGGCCCTGGCAGCCGTAGACCCCGCAGTCCTCGGGGAACACCCAGGACAGATCGATACCGTCGAAGAGCCCCGCCCACCGGGGATCGTTGACCAGCCGGGCGCAGGACTCGGCGAAAGCGGCCGGATTCCGCGCGGACTGGAGGAATCCATGCGAATACTCCTTGCCGCCGAAGGACCAGAGGATTCTCAGCCCCGGATACTTCTTCTTCAGTTCCGCCAGTTGATTCAGATGCCCGCGCACCGGCTGGTCCCAGGTGTCCGCCTTGCCGTTGACACTCCGCTCGGCCGGATACGACTTCTCCAGTGCGGTGTACCGGTCACCGAAGGAGCACTGTCCGTCGGTCACCCTGCCGTAGCCGTAGGTGAGATGCGTGAGCTTTCCCGCCGCGCCGCTGGTCACCAGGTCCTTGGCGTGGAAGTCCGCCTGGTAATTCCCCTCCTCGGCGAAGACCGCCATCTTGACCGGCTGTGCGGGCATCGGCGGAACACTGCCCGTCGTGCGGACCACGAGTGTCCGGCTCGCGTAGCCCGACTGACCGTCGTTGTCGACGCCGGCCACCTGGTAGTGGTACTCCGTGGCCACGTTGAGCCCGGTGTCGGTGTAGGTGAGTTCCGTGGTCGAGCCGGACCCGGAGGTACCCCAGTGGTCCACGCGGTATCGGGCGATGCCCCGGTCCGAGTACGACGGCGACCAGGCCAGGGTGATGCTCGTATCGGTCACCTTCACGGCACGGAGGTCGCCCGGCGCGGTCGGCAGCGCGGCACCGGGCTTGGCGCCGCTGGTCTTCGTACCGCTCGGTCCATCGGCGATGGCGGGCGAGTCCAGGCCGATGGACAGCCCTAACGGAAGCGCCAGCGCCAATACCGCCGCTGCGATTCTCCTTTTGGCACGCCGCCATACGGCGGGCGCTGGATTACCGGATTTCAAGGAAGCTCCTCGTCGTCTCCGTCAGGACGGCCCGCGCCGCGCTGAAACTCGGAGACGGGCCCCGTCCGGCATGAGGCTAGGATCGCCCCCTACGCCAGTCAACGAGGCCGTATTCATCCGTCGCGGTATGAGGGCTTTCTCATTTCGGACGGCCTTTCCCGCTGAGCCCCCCGATGGATCCCGCAGAATCCTCTCTGGCGGCCTGCCGGTTGAGCGGACACAGGAGCCGGTGGGAATTTCGAGAAAGGCCCTTCAGGTGCCCTTCCAGGTCCTTCTCGGGGGCATTTTGGGGGTCCCGGATAAGTGGTCTAGCGTGTCCATTGTCGACGGGTGGTCGAGCGTCCGCCCCGCCGGCAGGTCCCGTCACGCCCCACGATGCCCACCCCTTCCCGAGAAGGACCGGTGATCTCCCATGCCCACACCCCGTGAACTGTCCGACCTCCCCTTTGCCCGTCATCTGGTGCCTTTCCGAGGCGACTTGGAGCGCGAGGGCGACTTCGACACCGTCCATATCGATGGCACCACCTTTGACGACCCGGACGCGGGCAGCGTCGTCTTCGCCGAGTCCGCGCTCACCTCGGTCGTCTTCACCGGAGGCCGGATGCGCCGCGCCCGCTTCAATGACGTCTGGATGCACACCGTCCGCTGGGTCGCCACCGAGCTGGCCGAGACGTCCTGGATGGACGTCGAGATCAATGCCGGCTCCCTGGCGGGGCTGGAACTCTTCAGCGCGCAGATGCGTCGCGTCGCCTTCCACAACTGCAAACTGGATTCGGTGAACCTCCGCGCGGTGACCCTCAGGGACGTCTCCTTTGTCGACTGTGTGCTCCGGGACGTCGACTTCGGTGGCGCCCAGCTCAACGGCGTCAGCTTCCCCGGCTCACGCCTGGAATCCGTTCAGTTCACCAAGGCCCGGATGAAGAACGTCGATCTGCGCCAGGCCGCGCATCTGGGCATCACCCAGGGCTTCGACTCCCTCGGTGGCGCCACGATCACCACCCTGCAGATGATGGATCTGGCTCCGGCCTTCGCCCAGCTGCTGGGCATCACCGTCAAGGAGCAGTGAGCCGGTACGAGCCGGTACGGCACTCAGCGGCGCTGTCGGCGCCGCTGACGCGGAGCTACCGCTGGTGCGCGGCGGTCAGTTCATAGCCGGCCTCTTCGACCGCGGCACGTACGTCCGCGATATCGAGATCCCCGTCGCTGGTCACGGTGACCAGGTCGTTCTCGACGTCCACCGCCACGGCGGTGACACCGGCGACGCGTTCGAGTTCCTCGGTGACAAAGCCCGCGCAGTGTCCGCAGGCCATACCGCTCACGGTGTAGACACGCTCGGTCATACCGGTGACTCCCGCCTGCCGGATGTGCCGGACGTGCTTGATGTGCTGGCCTCCTCGGGCTTCTCGGGCGCGGGCTGCCCCGGGTCGGCCTCGGCCGGGCGGGTGCGGGTGAGCATGTGCGACCGGCGCATCCGTCCGTCGGGAGCGAACTGCCCGAAGAAGTAGACCTCGACGGCGAGACTCCGCTTACGGTCCCGCACATGGAAGGTGTACCGGGCGGCGAGCCGGTCCCCGCTCGCCTGTGCCTCAAGTACTTCGATCCGGCCGCTTGGCCGGTTCTTGCGCACCGGGCGGGTGTGCGCGATGAGCTTGTCCCGGTCCATCCGGTGCCCGTCGGCGATCTGCACGATGTCCGGCGTGTGAAAGCGGTCGACGATCAGACCTGCGTCCTCGTCGCCGCGCAGGAGTTCATCGTGGAAGGACATGAAGAAGTCGGCGATGAACCGCTCTGGGTCGGTGCCGGTGAAGGGGGTCATGGCGCTCCCGTTCTGCGGGCCTCACGAAAGATCTCTTACAAGCTGTAAGATATGCATGAACCGGCAATCTTTACAAGGTGTAAGAGATGACTTCGTCCCAGCCTCAGCCCCAGCCCCAGTCCGAGCCGCCGCTCAGGCCACCCCGGCCGCCCCGGGCGCCCCGGTCACCCCAAGCGCCGCAGTCCCCCCAGCGCCGAGCCGATGCCCGCCGCAGCCGGGCCGCCATCCTGGACGCGGCGATCCGGCTGCTGAACACCCGCCCCGACGCCAGCGTCGAAGCCATCGCCACGGCCGCGGGCGTGACCCGCCAGACGGTCTACGCCCACTTCCCCTCGCGGGAGCAACTGCTGACGGCCGTCCTCGACCGGGTCACCGAGGAAGCCGTCGCCGCGATGGACGCCGCCGACCTCGATACGGGACCCGCTGCCGAGGCGCTGCTCCGGCTCATCGACGCCAGCGGCCGTACCGCTCGGCGCTACCCCGTCCTGCTCAAGAAGATCGGCTCGCTGCCCGTGAGCCGGCCGGCCGACCACCAGCGCCACGCACCGGTCGCTGACCGGCTGAAGCGGGTCATCCAGCGCGGTCGGCGGACCGGAGAGTTCGATGACCGGCTCCCGCTGGACTGGCTGGTCGCGGTCACCATCCAGCTCGGCCACGCGGCGGGCGCCGAGACCGACGCCGGCCGGATGTCCGACGAGGAGGCGGCGGAGGCGCTGCACACCAGCCTGCTGCGCGTGCTGGGCGCGCGGTCGCGCCCGCCGGGCCGCTGACGCCACATGGTGCCACTCGGCCCCACGTGACACCGCACGCGGCGCCAGATGGCACCACTCGACCCCGCGTGATGCCGTACCCGGCACCATATGGCGCCATCCAGTGCATCTGGCACCTCTCTATGCCGCCCCGCGCCACGCCACGACACCATGGCACCCGAACCGCGCCCACCCCTCCATCGCTCCTGACCTGCGATGATGAGTTCATTCGGCATCCCGGAGCCTCACCCCGTGCCAGATATCGCGCCTTCGGGGTTGCCAGTGGCACCATTGTGGTGCCATGATGGCGTTATGGACCTCACGCCGTATGTCGAGACACTTCACAGGGAACTGGCGGTGGCCGCCGAAGCCGGGGGTGACGAAGCCCGCGAACTCGCCGAGCGGCTGACCGCGCCGCTGGAGTCGGCCACCCGCCTGACCCTGCTGAATGTGCTGTCCGCCGCCATGGACGAGATCACCCGTGAACTCGCCCCCGGCTCGGTCGACGTACGACTGCGTGGCCTGGACCCCGACTTCGTGGTGATGCTGCCGCAGCGCGAGGACCGGACCGAACCGCTCGACGCACCGGCGCCCGCACCGGCCCCGGTCCCCGTCGAAACGGACGAGGGCGGCACCGCCCGCGTCAATCTGCGGCTGCCGGCCAATCTCAAGGCGCGCGCCGAGCAGGCCGCGAGCCGCGAGGGCCTGTCGGTCAACGCGTGGCTGGTGCGGGCCGTGTCGGCCGCGGTCGACGGCGGCGCGCAGTCGCGTACGCCGGACAAGGCCCGCACCATCGGACAGAACTTCACGGGCTGGGTGCGCTAACCGCGCCCGCGCCCGCGCCCGCACCGCGTCACCGCACCGCGTCTCCCACCCCACGTCACCCGCACCGCGTCCCACGAGGGACGACCCACCCACACCGCGTCCCACGCGGGACACAGACTCACGAGGACGGTACAGCCATGCCTTCTTTCGACACTCCCGAACCGATTTCGGCCACTGTCCATGTGTCCGCCGGCTCCATCCAGTTCACCGCGGGCGACCGCCTCGACACGGTTGTCGAGGTGCGGCCCCGCGACCCGAAGAAGGACCAGGATCTGCGGGCGGCCAAACAGACCGAGGTCAAGTACGCCGGCGGTGTCCTGACCGTCAAGACGCCCAAGCAGCGCTACGTCGTCGGACGCACCGGCACCGTCGATGTGACGGTCGAACTGCCCGCGGGCTCGGACATCGACATGACCGGCGCCTGGGCCCAACTGCTCGGCGAGGGCCGGCTCGGTGAGGTCCGGGTGAGGACCGCGACCGGTGATGTCCGGCTCGACACGACCGGGCCGCTCCAGCTCACCACCGCCCACGGCTCGATCACCGTCGACCGGGTCGAGGGCAGGGCCGAGATCAGCACCAGCTCCGGCAGCCTGCGCGTCGGCACCGTCGAAGGACCCGCCGTCCTGAAGAACTCGCACGGCGCCACGACGGTCGGCTCCGCGATCGGCGACCTGCGGGTACGCGGCGCCAACGGCGACATCACCATCGAGCACGCGGAGAGTTCGGTCGCCGCCACCACCGCGCACGGCGCGCTGCGGGTCCTCGACGTCGCCTCCGGCAGCGTCCAGTTGGAGACCGCGCACGGCACCATCGAGGTCGGCATCCGCGCGGGCACCGCCGCCTGGCTCGACGTCAGCTCCGAGCGCGGGCAGGTGCGCAACACGCTCGCCGACTCCGGGACCCCGGAGAAGACCGAGGACACGGTCGAGGTCCGCGCCCGTACGCGCTACGGAAGCATCGACGTGCGCCGCGCCCGCGCCTGAAATCCCCCTCTCCACCCCGCTCCACCCTTCACTTCGATTCCAGCCTTCGCCGAGGAGGGCCCCATGCCTTCATCTGTCATGCCCACATCCAATACCGGTGACGTCCACGAGCCGCCCGCCGCCGTCTCCGCCGCCGGTCTGCGCAAGTCGTACGGCGACAAACTCGTCCTCGACGGGATCGATCTGCGCATCCCGGCCGGGTCGGTGTTCGCGCTGCTCGGCCCGAACGGCGCGGGCAAGACGACCGTCGTCAAAATCCTCTCCACCCTCATCACCGCAGGCGGCGGGCAGGCTCAGGTCGCGGGCCATGACATCGCCACATCCCCGGACGGAGTACGCGCCGCGATCGGCGTCACCGGGCAGTTCTCCGCCGTCGACGGCCTGATCACCGGCGAGGAGAACATGCTCCTCATGGCCGACCTGCACCACCTCTCCCGCCGCGAGGGCCGCCGTACCGCCGCCGAACTGCTGGAGCGCTTCGACCTCACCGAGGCGGCGAGGAAGCCCGCGTCCACCTACTCCGGCGGGATGAAACGCCGCCTCGACATCGCCATGACGCTGGTCGGCAACCCGCGGATCATCTTCCTCGACGAGCCGACCACCGGCCTCGACCCGCGCAGCCGCCACAACATGTGGCGGATCATCCGCGAACTCGTCTCCGGCGGCGTCACCGTCTTCCTCACCACGCAGTATCTGGAGGAGGCCGACGAACTCGCCGACCGTATCGCCGTACTGAACGACGGCCGGATCGCCGCCGAGGGCACCGCCGACGAACTGAAGCGGCTCATCCCCGGCGGACACGTCCGGCTCCGCTTCACCGACCCGCTCGCGTACCAGTCCGCCGCCGACACCCTGCGCGAAGTCACCCGGAACGACGAGGCCCTGTCCCTCCAACTCCCCAGCGACGGCAGCCAGCGCGAACTCCGCTCCATCCTCGACTGGCTCGACGCCGCCGGCATCGAAGCCGACGAACTCACCGTCCACACCCCCGACCTCGACGACGTGTTCTTCGCCCTGAC
>NZ_JBSGUP010000156.1:0-13835 GCF_053607985.1 Streptomyces sp. NPDC055078 | reverse complement strand
CCGTAGGGACGCCCGCCCCGGCCCGGGGCCGGGAGGTCCCCAGGGGGACGCCCTCGGCCCGGGACGGCGACCCGGCTCAGTGCCGCTCCAGCTCCACCTTCGGCAGCACCCGGCGCAGCCAGGACGGCATCCACCAGGCACCGCGCCCCATCAGCTGCATCGCGGCGGGCACGACCAGACAGCGGATGACCAGCGCGTCCAGCAGGATCGCCACGGCGAGCCCCAGGCCGAACTGCTGGAGCATCCGGTCGGGCGTCAGCAGGAACGCGGAGAACACCACGATCATGATCGCCGCGGCTGCCGTGATGACCTTGCCCGTGGCGGCCAGCCCCTCCCGTACCGCGCCGTGCGGGTCCTTCGTACGCTCCCACTCCTCGTGGATGCGGGAGAGCAGGAAGACCTCGTAGTCCATCGAGAGCCCGAAGACGATCGCGAAGATCATGACCGGGATGAACGCCTCGATCGGACCGGGCTCGACGCCGAACCAGCCCTTCTGGAAGACCAGGGTGATCGCGCCGAGGGCGGCTCCGATGGAGACCAGATTGAGCAGCGCGGCCTTCAGCGGGATCAGGATCGACCGGAACACCGCGAGCAGCAGCAGTGTCGACAAACCGACGACGATGGCGACAAAGAGAGGCATCCGGTCGGAGACGGTGGCCGCGAAGTCCTCGGTGGCCGCGGTCGCCCCGCCCACCAGCAGATTCGCGTCGGTGGACCGCTCCAGCGGCGGGAGTACGTCGTCCCGCAGCCGGTCGACGAGCTGTGAGGTCTCACTCGCCTGAGGGGCGGTCTCGGGGAAGACGATGACCGTCGCCACGGACGCGTCCTCGCTCGGCAGCGGGCCGGTGGCCGCGGCGACCCCCGGGGTCCGCTCCAGCGCCTGCTTCACCCGGGCCGCCGCGTCGGCGCCGCCGCCGTCCGCGACCACGAACAGGGGGCCGTTGAACCCCGGGCCGAAGCCCTCGGCCAGCAGGTCGTACGCCTGACGGCTGGACTTGGTCTCCGGATCGCTGCCCGCGTCCGCGAAACCGAGCCGCATATCGAGCGCGGGCGCCGCCAGGGCGCCCAGCGCCACCAGGGACACGACCAGCGCCGCCCACGGGCGCCGCTGCACTCGCGTCGCCCAGCGCCGCCAGCCGGCCCCCTCGGCCCGGTGCGACTTCGCCGCACGCTTGGCGACCTGCCGCTGGATGCGCGCGCCGAACACACCGAGGAGCGCGGGGAGGAGGGTGAGCGAGGAGGCCATCGTGACCAGCACCGTCAGCGCGACCGCGAGCGCCACGCCCTGGAGCGAGCCGAGCCCGAGGACGACCAGGCCCATCAGGGCGATGATCACGGTGCAGCCCGCGAAGAAGACCGTACGGCCCGCCGCGTCCAGGGCGGTACGGGTGGCCTGTTCCGGATCGGAGCCGCGCAGCAGTTCGGTGCGGTAGCGGGAGAAGATCAGCAGGGCGTAGTCGATGCCGACGCCGAGACCGACCAGCATCATGATCGGCGGGGTGAAGTCGGCGACATCGGCGGCATGCGAGGCGAGCGCGATCAGTCCGACGGAGCCGCCCACCGCGAACAGCGCGGTGACCAGCGGCAGGCTCGCGGCCACCAGCGACCCGAAGAGGAACACCAGGATCACCAGCGCGGCCAGCATGCCTGCGCCCTCGGCACCCCCGCCGCCCGCCTCCTCGGCGTTCCGGGCCGCGTCACCGCCCACGGCGGCCTCGATCCCGCCGCCGTCGATCGAGTCGGCGGTCTCGATGATCTTCAGTACGTCGTCCTTGGGGACGTTCTGCGACGCTCCGTCGAGGGTGACCGTCGCGTATCCGACGGTGCCGTCCCGGGAGAGCGCCGTGCCGCCCGTGCCCGCCTCGTACGGACTGAGTACGCCGGTGACGCCCGGCAGCCCGGACACCTTTTCGAGCATCTCCCGTACGCGGGGTTCGACCCGGCCGTCGCGCAGTCCGTCCGCCGACTTGATCACGATCTCCACCTGGGCGTCGGCCTGGTCGGAACCGTGCTTCTCCAGGACGGCCTGCGCCTGGTGGGAATCCGTACCGGGCAGGGAGAAGTCGTTGTGGTAGTCGTTGCCCGCCACCAGGGACGCGGCGGTGATCCCGAGGACGACCACCACCCACAGGATCAGGGCGCGGAGCCGGTGGGTGTACGAGAAGGCGGCCAGTCGTTCGAAGACGCTGGGGCGCGTCGGGGTGGTCACGGTGTCTCTCCTGTCGGGTTCGCGGAACGTCACCCCTCAGGGGTGACGGGGTTCATCAGGGGTTCGTCGCGGGGTTCGTCGGGGGCATCGCGGGGTTCATCAGAGGTACGAAGGGCCGGTCACCCGGTGCCGGAACGCGTGCCACGTCCATGCCTGGACGGCGCACAGCAGGGGCGTGACCGTCAGCAGTACGGGTACGAGGAGGCCGAGCGTCTCCCGGTCCGCCGCCGCCGGGCCGAGCGGCAGCGCGCGGCCCGCCAGCAGGGGAAGCGCGGCCATCAGGACGCAGGTCAGCGCGAAGGACTGCCGGGAACCGGAGCCGCCCGGCGACGCGGGCCCGGTCCGGGTTCCGCGGGCGGGGGCGGGGGCGGACCGGGCAGGACCGGCCGAGGTGGTTTCCCGGGTACGGCCGGACTGCCGGGCCCCGGTGTGACGGGACTGCCGGGGCACCGGGAGGCCCACGAGCCGCCGGGCCCGCTCGAAGGGCGCTCCCGTCAGCCGCAGGGCGGCGAATCCGAGCCCATGGGCGCAGAACAGCACGGCGACGGCCAGCGAGGTGAGGACGGCGACCGGGCCGGAGGCGACGGAGCCCGGCGTTCCGCTGAAGAGCGCGGCCAGCAGCCAGCCCCAGGACAGCGCGACGGTCCAACTGCCGCACACCACCGCCCCGTCGCACCCCGCGCGCCACCGCCGCCAGGGCGCCCGGCCACGCAGCCACAGACCCATGTCGCGGACGATCCAGCCGGCCAGCAGGGCGATGAGGACCCCGAACTGGCCGCTGAACAACTCCCCCTCCAGTTCGGGGAAGCAGCCGATGAACACGCCGGCGGTTGCCACCAGCCACACCTCGTTGCCCAGGAAGAAGGGCGCGAAGGAGGTGAGGACGAGCCGTCGCTCGGCGTCGTCGCGGCCGAGATACGGAACGAGCATCCCGGTCCCGATGTCGGTGCCCGCGACGACGAAGTACCCGGCGGCGAAGAAGCCCAGCAGGGCGATGGCGAGAGTCTCCACGGCAGCGCTCCTTCAGTACCTGGTGGCGGGGAGGGAATCGGCCGGGTCGCTGTCGTCGGCGCGTTCGTCGTGGCCGAGACCGGATTCGGTGGGCCCCACGCGCGCGTGGCGCACGATGAGCCACCCGTTGACGATCGCCAGCAGCGCGAACAGAGCCGTGAAAGTGATCAGAGAGGCGCGCATCGCGCCGGGGGAGTGGGCCGACACGGCGTCTTCCGTCCGCAGCAGCTCATGGACGACCCAGGGCTGCCTGCCCGCCTCCCGGAAGACCCAGCCGCTGATCATCGCGAGGTAGGGCAGCGGTACGGCGGCCATGAGGGTGACATGCCAGAACCGGAATCGGAAGACGGCCGTCCTGATACAGCCGAGGATCAGTCCGGCGAGGCTGAAGTACATCATCAGCGCGAAGAGGAGCAGCATGATCAGCCCGGCACCGCGCGTCCACGCCTCCGACGGCACATGGTCACCGGGACCGAAGCGCGCCGCCATCTCCGCCTGGAGCCGGGCCACGTCCTCGGACTTCCCTTGGAAGACGGCCGACTTCATGGGGTTCAGCCTCGCGAGCTGAACGCCGCCGAAGACGGCGGTCACCAGCACCGCGGGGAACGACAGAAACACCCCGATCCGCAGGCTGAGGCCGAAGAACTCCCACTCCGGCGAGCGCCGGAACAGGTGGTAGGCGCTCACCCCCGCCATGAAGAACCCGGCCGTGAGCAGCGCGCCGCCGAGGACATGCCCGAACGCCAGCAGGGCGCTCGGGTTGGTGAGCAGCGCCCCCGCGTCGTCGAGGACCAGCCTGCCGCCCTCGACACGATGGCCCACCGGGTTGTTGAGGAACCCGTTGGCGACCAGGATCCAGTACGCCGACAGATAGGCGGTCAGGGTGACCACCCAGATCGTCGCCAGATGCACCCATCGGTTGAAGCGGTGCCAGCCGAAGATCCACAGCCCCAGAAATGTCGACTCGACGAAGAAGGCCACGATCGTCTCGACGGCGAGCGGGGCACCGAAGACATTGCCCGCGTAGTGGGTGAGCCCGCTCCAGCTCAGACCGAACTGGAACTCCATCACCAGGCCGGTGACGATGCCGACCGCGTAGTTGATGACATACAGCTGTCCCCAGAAGCGGACCATGCGCGCGTACAGCGGACGGCCGCCGATCGTCGCCACGGTCTGGACACAGGCGACGACGGTCGCGAGCCCCAGGGTGAGCGCGACAAAGAGAAAGTGACCGCCCGCGGTCAGGGCGAACTGCAACCGCGCGAGGTCCAGCGTCTCGGGGTCGGCGAGGGGAGCCGCGATCGGTACGGCGGCAAGGGAGGCAGGCACGATCCGAGATTCGCGGTACGGCACCCACCGCCGCGTCGGCCCGGGGAAGACACCGCCCGTACCCCAGCAGTCGCGCCCGCACCCGTCGGCGTACTACGGGAGTTGTCCCGCCCGCCCCGCGACCCTTAGGGGCGGTCGGCTCCCCGCCCCGCGAGGCTGCCCCGGACCCCGGACCCCGGACCCCGGCCGACCGGACCCCCGGACGTGCGTCCGGTCGGCGGGGGGAGAGCTACCCCAGCCAGCCCGGGGTGATCATTCCCGACTCGTACGCCAGGATCACCAGCTGCGCCCGGTCCCTGACATCCAGTTTGGTCATGATGCGGCTGACATGGGTCTTGGCGGTGGCGGGGGCGAGCACCAGCCGCCGGGCGATCTCGTCGTTGGACAGCCCGGCCCCCACCAGCCCCATGACCTCGCGCTCGCGCTCGGTGAGGGCGTTGAGCCGGGGGCTCGGGTCCGGCTGTCTGCTGCGGCCCGCGAACTCCGCGATCAGTCTGCGGGTGACGGCGGGTGCGATCAGGGCGTCGCCGCGGGCCGCGACCCGTACGCCGTGCAGCAGCTCCATCGGCTCGGTGTCCTTGACGAGAAAGCCCGTGGCTCCCGCGCGCAGCGCACTGTACACATAGTCGTCGACGTCGAAGGTGGTGAGGATGACGACCCGTACGCCCTCCAGCCGGGGGTCGGCGAGGATCCGGCGGGTCGCCTCCAGACCGTCGACGCCGGGCATCCGGATGTCCATGAGGACGACGTCCGGGTGCAGCTCGCGGGCGAGGGCGACGGCCTGCTCGCCGTCGGACGCCTCTCCGACGACCTCGATGTCGCCCTCGTCGGAGAGGATGGAGCGGAAGCCTGCCCGGACCAGCGTCTGGTCGTCGGCGAGCACCACGCGAATCATTCGGTTCCCCTTAAGGGCTGTCTGATGGATCCTGCCGGGCTCGCCTGATCCATCAGACAGGCCCCACCGGCAGGCGGGCGCTGACCCGGAAACCCTCTGTGGTGTTGTGTGCGGTCAGTTCGCCGCCGAACGCCCTGGCGCGCTCGGCCATCCCGACGATGCCGTTGCCGTGCGAGCCCTCGTCCGCCGAACCCACCCCGTCGTCCTCGATCCGCAACCGTACGTCGTCCTCCGAGTAGGCGATGGTGACGCGCGCGGTCCTCGCGCGCGCGTGCCGGGTCACATTGGTCAGCGACTCCTGCACGATCCGGTACGCGGCGAGGTCGACCGGCGGCGGCAGCGGCCGGGGGGAGCCCTCCGTGTGCGTACGGACCTCGATCCCCGCCGTACGGGCCCGCTCGATCAGCTCGCCGAGCCGTTCCAGACCGGGCACGGGCGCGGTCGGCGCGCTCTCGTCGGCCTGCCGCAGCACCCCGAGGGTGGACCGCAGCTCGCGCAGCGCGTCCTTGCTGGTGGCCTTGACCGCCGAGAGTGCCTCCTCGGCCGCCCTGAGGGCGTCCGGGGGCTGCGGCCGCTTGCCCAGCTTGTGCAGGACGGCGCTGGACTGGACGTTGATCAGCGAGATGCTGTGGCCGAGGATGTCGTGGAGTTCGCGGGCGATCCGCAGGCGCTCCTCCGTGGCGCTCTGCCGGGCCCGTGCCTCCTGTTCCCGCTCGGCGGCCAGGGCGCGCTGCTCCGCCTCGTGCAGATAGGCGGTACGGGTGCGCTGGGCCCGGCCGATGGCGACCAGGCTGATCAGCCACCCGGCCAGCATCGCGAGCGAGGTGTCGTCGATCTGGCGTTGGCCGGGCGACTGCCTGGCCTCGCCGAAGCCGACGGCGAGGAGGGTGATCGCGGCGAGGGAGACAGCGACGGTGAAGCGGCCCGAGGCGGCGACGGTGTAGAGCGCCAGCGCGAAAGCGATCATCAGCGGGCCGTCGTAGGTGGCCATCGGGTAGTAGACCGCGCAGGCCAGCAGGGTGATCACGGCGACCGCCGAGGGGCGGTCGCGCCGGAACCAGAGCGCTCCGCAGCCGACCGCGATGAGCAGCCAGGCGACGGCCGCGACGGCCGGCCGCTCGCTCTCATGACGCGTCGTCAGCAGTGTCCAGAGGACCACGACCGAGGTCACGAGGACGGTCAGCGCCGTGTCGGCCGCCCGCGCGGACAGCGGGCTGCCCGAGCTGCGGGTGGGGAGGTCCATGTCACGAAGGATAGGGGGGCGCCGGGCGTCCGGGAGCGGGCCGCGGGGGTGCCGGACGCATCCGCGGCACGCCGGGTGATGCGCTTGACACCAAAATCGAACATCCTTTCTTATGAGGGTTCGGCCACCTTCGGTTCCCCGGAGTTGTCCACAGGCCGGCAGCACGTCGGGCCGATTGTCAGTGGCAGGGGATAGCGTCATTGACGTGAAGCGATCGACACAAGCAAATCGGGTGGAACCCATGGCAGGAACCGACCGCGAGAAGGCGCTGGAAGCCGCGCTCGCACAGATTGAACGGCAGTTCGGCAAGGGCGCTGTGATGCGCATGGGCGAGCGGCCGAACGAACCCATCGAGATCATCCCGACCGGGTCGACCGCGCTCGATGTCGCGCTCGGCGTCGGCGGACTGCCGCGCGGCCGTGTCGTGGAGGTGTACGGCCCGGAGTCCTCCGGAAAGACCACCCTCACCCTGCACGCCGTGGCCAATGCGCAGAAGGCCGGCGGGGCGGTGGCCTTCGTGGACGCGGAGCACGCCCTCGACCCCGAGTACGCGAAGAAGCTCGGCGTCGACATCGACAACCTCATCCTCTCCCAGCCGGACAACGGCGAGCAGGCGCTGGAGATCGTCGACATGCTCGTCCGCTCCGGCGCGCTCGATCTGATCGTCATCGACTCCGTCGCCGCGCTGGTGCCCCGGGCGGAGATCGAGGGCGAGATGGGTGACTCGCATGTGGGTCTCCAGGCGCGGCTGATGAGCCAGGCGCTCCGGAAGATCACCAGCGCGCTCAACCAGTCGAAGACGACCGCGATCTTCATCAACCAGCTCCGCGAGAAGATCGGCGTGATGTTCGGCTCGCCGGAGACCACGACCGGTGGCCGCGCGCTGAAGTTCTACGCCTCGGTGCGGCTGGACATCCGCCGGATCGAGACCCTCAAGGACGGCACGGACGCGGTGGGCAACCGCACCCGTGTGAAGGTCGTCAAGAACAAGGTCGCGCCGCCCTTCAAGCAGGCCGAGTTCGACATTCTGTACGGGCACGGGATCAGCCGCGAAGGCGGTCTGATCGACATGGGTGTGGAGCACGGCTTCGTCCGCAAGGCGGGTGCCTGGTACACGTACGAGGGTGACCAGCTCGGCCAGGGCAAGGAGAACGCCCGGAATTTCCTGAAGGACAACCCCGATCTCGCCGATGAGATCGAGAAGAAGATCAAGGACAAGCTGGGGGTCGGCGTCAGGCTGGAGCCGCCGGGCGCCGAGCCGGGGGCGGACGCGGCGGTGGCCGGGGCTCCGGCGGATGAGGCGGCCAAGCCGGTCGAGGCGGCCAAGTCGGTGCCCGCTCCCGCCACCAAGGCCAAGGTGGCCAAGACAGCGGTGGCCAAGGGGTAGCGCGCTGTGCCTTTTTCACCAAAGAGGCGAACCGAAAAGCAGGGCGGCGGCGCCGACTCGTCGAGGGCCGAGAAGGAGCCGTCGCCCCAGGACCCGGCGGAGCGGGCGCGGGCGATCTGCCTGCGCCTGCTCACCGGGACCCCGCGCACCCGCAAGCAGCTCGCGGACGCGCTGGAGAAGCGGGAGATCCCCCCGGAGGTGGCCGAGGAGGTCCTCTCCCGGTTCGAGGACGTGGGGCTGATCAATGACGCCGCCTTCGCCGATGCCTGGGTGGAGTCCCGCCATCACGGCCGTGGTCTCGCCCGGCGGGCGCTGGCGCGGGAGCTGCACCGCAAGGGCGTGGACCCGTCCCTGGTCGACGAGGCGGTGGGCCGGCTCGATCCCGGCCAGGAGGAGGAGACCGCGCGCGAGCTGGTCGCCCGCAGACTCGGCTCCACCCGTGGCCTGGACCGCGACCGCAGGATCCGCCGCCTTGCGGGCATGCTGGCCCGCAAGGGTTACGGGGAGGGGGTGGCGCTCCGGGTGGTGAGGCGGGCGCTGGAGGAGGAGGGCGAAGACCTGGGTGACCTGCGGGACGATCTCTGACGCGGGGGCGTCGGGTCCGGGGAGCGGATCGCGGTCGGCCCGGCACGGCGCCGGGTGGGCACCGGGCCGGGGTCGCCCCTCCGGACCGCCGCCGGTCCCGGGCTGCACGTCTCGGTCCCGGGCTGTACGTCCCGGTCACCGGGGCTGCCACTCGTTTCCTGGGCACCCAGCCGTCCTGCCGTGGGTCCGTCCCGGTCACCGGGGCTGCTGCCACCACCCGGCCGCAGCCGGACCGGGGGCGTACGGCCGGCACCGTCCCCGCGCCAGGTGCCGCCCCGGGGCCGACAGGGCCGTCACCTCTCGACCGGGAGTCCCGCCGCCCGCCACGCCTGGAATCCGCCGATCAGGTCCGTCGCGCGGTGCAGACCGAGCTGACGGAGGGAGAGCGCGGCAAGGGAGGAGGCGTAGCCCTCATTGCAGATGACCACCACACGCAGTTCATGACTGACCGCCTCCGGGGCCCGGTGGCTGCCCTGTGGGTCGAGGCGCCACTCCAGCTCATTGCGCTCCACGACCAGCGCGCCGGGGATCAGCCCGTCCCGTTCACGCAGGGCCGCATAGCGGATGTCCACCAGCAGGGCGCCGCGCCCGGCCTCCGCGAGCGCTTGCTCGGGGTCGACCCGGTCCAGTACCTCGCGGACCCTCTCCAGCAGTTCGTCTATACCGATCGGGTCGTTCACTGCCAGTCCTCCGGACGCTCGACCTGCTCAAGGCGGAGCACCGCGCCGGACCGGCTGAAGCGGCGGATCAGCGGAAGGGGCGGAAAGTACGCGTGGACCGATACGGCGTGCTCGGCGACCGACTCGTTCAGCACCTCGTGCACATGGTGCCGGCCGAACGCCCGGCTGTCGCCCGCCGCGAGCCGCCGTTCGCGGTCGACGCCTTCGTGCAGTTCCAGGGCCTTCCAGCCGCTCGTGGGGAGGCGCTCGGCGAGCGAGTGCTCGGTCAGCTCGCCCGCCGCCGTGGCGAACGCGCCGAGCGACTCGGCGTGATCGTGCCAGCCGGTGCCCGTACCGGGCGGCCAGCCGATCAGCCAGGCGTCACTGCCGCCCGGACCGTCGAGACGCACCCAGGTGCGGCCCTCGGGGTCCAGCGGGAGCGAGGCGATCAGTTCCCGGTCGGCCGCGGCCCGCCGGACGAAGTCGAGCAATTCGGCGGCGGTCGGCGCCACCGCCTCGCCCCGACCGGACCGCACCGGGCCCGAGGTGAAAGCGGCATCGGAGTCGGCGGCGGTGGTGACGGCGTTGGCGGTACGGGCGGCGGTCGGCGGGACCGTAGGACCGGCAGCAGGGTCGGCGGAAGGACCGGCAGGACGGGGTACGGAAGCGACAACGGAAGGGAAAGGAGCGATAGGGGAGTCAGAGGCGATGGGAGCGCCAGGGGCAGGGTGAGGCTGAGAGTGGGACACGGAAACCGTCCTGGAAGTTCGCTGGAGCGCGCGCGGGGCCGAGGGGCCCCGGCGCGCGGGAGAAAGGCGAAGTCAGTACGACGGTCGACACACGCAGCCCGCGTAGCGGAGCAGGTCCATATGGACCCTCCGCCACAGGCGCACAAGGGTGTCGGTCACGTTCCGGAGTACACCACGCGTGATCGCACGGGTCAATCGAGACCAGGCGATGCCGGAGGATCTCAGATGTCCCCAGGTGTCCTCAGCTGCCCGACACCTGCGCTCAACTGCCCGACAACTGCCCTCACCTGCCCTCAACTGCGCTCAACTGTCCTCAGGTGACGTCAGCGGTCCGCTCGCCGCGCACCGCTGACGGAGCGCCACCGCGCGCCGCGTCGGCCGCCGCGTACAGCTCCGCGGGCCGCACCCCGGCGAAGGCGGCGACCAGATGCCCGTCCGGCCGGACCAGCAGGACGGTGTGCGCCGATGCCGCCGGATAGCTCTCCGTCACCAGCAGCTCCGCCCGGACCGGCAGCGCGCTCACCGCGGCGGCCAGTCTCGGCATCACTCCCGCGCTCTGCCAGTGCCGGCGGTCCCACACCCCCGTTCCCGGTGCCACCAGCACCACGAGCAATTGCCCCCGGCCCAGCCGGTCCCGCAGCCGCGCACTCGTCCCGTCCGGTGCCGTCACCCGTACGTCCGACACCGGTGCGCCCGCCGCCGTACCCACGAGGATCCCCGAGGGGGCGTATCCGGGTGAGAGAGGGGAGTGCGCGTAGGCGGGGGGCGCGCCCAGCGGACCATGACCCAGATGGCCGTCGGCCAGCAGGATGTCGTGCCCCCGGGTGGCACCCGGCAGACAGCTGCGCAGCGCGCTGCCGCCGCGCAGTATCGGCAGTGCCTGATCGGCCGCGCGCAGCCGGGCGGCCACGGATGCCCGGCGCTCCGACTGATAGCTGTCCAGCAGGGCGTCGGACGCGCCGTGGTGCCAGGTGTGCGCCAGCTTCCACGCCAGGTTGTCCGCGTCCCTGAGCCCTTCGTCCAGCCCCTGTGTACCGAGCGCGCCGAGCAGATGCGCCGCGTCCCCCGCGAGGAACGCCCGGTCCACGCGCCAGCGCCGCGCCAGCCGCTGATGGACGGTGTAGACGCCGGTGTCGA
This sequence comes from Streptomyces sp. NPDC055078, assembly GCF_053607985.1. NCBI lineage: Bacteria > Bacillati > Actinomycetota > Actinomycetes > Kitasatosporales > Streptomycetaceae > Streptomyces > Streptomyces sp. NPDC055078. The sequence continues at coordinate 2,631 of NZ_JBSGUP010000156.1, read as the reverse complement.
GGAGTTCGTACGGCGGTGTCGTGCCGCACCAGCCGGCCAGTGTGTCCCGGACGCGGGCCACCAGGGCGTCGGGGGTGACCAGTTCGCCGCGCGGCGGCAGCAGCCAGTCCAGCCGCCAGACATCGTCCGGCAGGGGCCGCGCCGTGACCTCCTCGCCGCCCGTGCGCCACGGCGGCTGACGGTGCAGCAGTGCCTCGTCGGGCCAGGGGAGTTCGGTGCGCAGGGTGGCGACGGCGTGCCGCTCCACCGCCGTACGCCCCGGAAAGCGGATGCCGAGGAGTTTGCGGACGGTCGAGCGCGCGCCGTCGCAGCCCACCAGATGGCTGCCGCGCCACCAGGTGGCCCCCGGCCCCCGGGTGTGCACGGTGACACCGTTGCCGTCCTGCTCCAGTGAGTCCACATGACTCCCGGTGACGAGCTGGATGTCCTTCCGGGCGCTGACGGCCTCCCGCAGACCGCGTCCCAGCGCATGCTGCGGGATGTGCAGCGGCGCGGGAACGGCGTCGTCGCCGAGCACCTGCTGCCGTACGTCCTGCTTGCGCCGCATCGAGCGCCAGCCGGTCCAGTGAGTGCCCTCGTCACGGACAGTGGTGCAGCCCAGCCGTTCCACCATGGCCGCCGTGTCGGCGCGCAGGACCGCCGTACGGGCGGGGCGGGGCTCTTCGTCGCCGGTGCCCTCGTCGAGCACGACGGACGGAACCCCTTGCTGGGCGAGTGCGAGAGCCAGCGCCAGTCCGACCGGGCCGGCGCCCACGACGATCACCGGGTCCACGGCGCGACTCCTCGGGCTCGCAGGGTCATGCCGAACGATGCTGTAGGAGCCCGGTGCGCGATCACAGAACGTATGCAACAGACTGGGGGTGCCTGCGTCAAGTGACGGGCGGGCGACATGGCGACGGCTGATCCGCCGGATGCGGGAAGTGGCGGTTGAAGCGGACAAAGAGGCGGTGGCCCGGCGCCACCGCCTCTTTCCCGATGAGATTCCGGCAGGACTCCCGGTGTGATGTCCGGCGGGAGTCGCTAGAGGTGCCGGCCCGCGTCGGGTGATGTGCCGTCAGGCGGTCCCGCCGCCCAGCCCGGCGTCGATGGTCTTGATGTCGACAACGGCTCCCGTGCTCTTCTTCCCCCGGCGGACCCTGCCTTCGAGCCAGCCGGCCAAAGTGGTCAGGGCGCTGTTGAGCAGGATGAAGAGCAACGCGACCACGGTCAGGGCGGCGATGGTGTTGGCGCCGTAGTTCGCGGTGATCAGGCGGGCCTGCGACAGCAGTTCGGCGAGCCCGAGTATCGCGCCGCCGAGCGCGGTGTCCTTGACGATGACCACCAGCTGGCTGACCAGGGCGGGCAGCATCGCCGTGACCGCCTGCGGCAGCAGCACGTAGGTCATCGACTGCCCCTTGCGCATACCGATCGCCTTCGAGGCGTCCGTCTGCCCGCTGGGGAGCGAGAGGATTCCCGCCCGGACGATCTCGGCGATGACGGAGGCGTTGTAGAGCACCAGACCCGTCACCACGGCGTACATCGGCCGGACTTCCGACGCGATGTCGCTGAACTCCACGAACGCGGCGCTGGCGAACATCATCAGCAGCAGTACCGGAATGGCGCGGAAGAACTCGACCACCGCCCCTACGGGCACCCGGATCCAGGCGTGGTCGGAGAGCCGGCCGATACCGAGGGCCGCGCCGAGCGGCAGTGCGATCGCCACGGCGAGCGCCGCCGCCTTGACGGTCTCCCACAGTCCGGGCAGCAGGAAGGTCGTCCACACCTGGGAGTCGTTGACGAAGGGGCTCCACTTCGCCGACGTCAGCTGGTCCTTGTCGGCCATGGTGGAGATCACCCACCACAGCACCAGCGCGAGGACCACGAGGAACAGCACCGTGTAGAGGAGGTTGCGCCGTTTGGCCCTGGGGCCGGGGGCGTCGTAGAGAACGGACGTCATCGCTTCACCGCCACACGCTTGGCCACCCAGCCGAGCAGCAGGCCCGTCGGCAGGGTGAGTACGACAAAGCCGAACGCGAAGACCGAGAAGACGGCGAAGAGCGCGTCCGCCTCGTTCTCGATCATCTCCTTCATCAGCAGCGCGGCCTCCGCCACGCCGATCGCCGCGGCCACCGTGGTGTTCTTGGTGAGGGCGATCAGCACATTCGCCAGCGGCGCGACGACCGCGCGGAACGCCTGGGGCAGGATGATCAGCGTCAGCACCTGGACGAAGCTGAGTCCCAGCGCGCGCGCCGCCTCCGCCTGACCGACCGGGACGGTGTTGATGCCCGACCGCAGCGCCTCACAGACGAAGGTGCCGGTGTAGGCGACCAGGCCCAGCACCGCCAGCCGGAAGCCGATGTCCTTGAAGGTGTCGGCGCCGAGCGAGAACCCCAGCGTCTGGTTGAGGCCCAGCGAACAGGCGACGATGACGACCGTCAGCGGGGTGTTACGGACCACATTGACGTAGGCGGTCCCGAAGGCCCGCATCATCGGGACGGGGCCGACTCGCATGCCGGCCAGCAGGGTTCCCCAGATCAGGGAACCTATTGCCGAGTAGAGGGCGAGCTGAACCGTCACCCAGAAGGCGCCGAGCAGGTCGTACTGCCCGGAATCTAGAAAGTCGAACACGTTGACCCGCGATCTCCCCTGGTT
>NZ_JBSGUP010000155.1:0-13861 GCF_053607985.1 Streptomyces sp. NPDC055078 | reverse complement strand
ACGTCGTGAGAGGGACTGGCGGAGACTGACCAAGCGGTTCGTCGACGGTGTAGACGTACGGAGAGCCCCATATACGGCGGGTATGCTCTGCCTACGTGACTGCTCTGTCTGCGAAGCCTCGTATCCCGAATGTCCTGGCCGGCCGCTATGCCTCTGTGGAGCTGGCGGCTCTGTGGTCCCCCGAGCAGAAGGTGAAACTGGAGCGTCAGCTCTGGCTCGCGGTGCTGCGCGCGCAGAAGGACCTCGGCATCGAGGTACCGGACGCGGCGATCGCCGACTACGAGCGGGTGCTCGACCAGGTCGATCTGGCGTCGATCGCCGAGCGCGAGAAGATCACCCGCCACGATGTGAAGGCGCGGATCGAGGAGTTCAACGCCCTCGCGGGTCATGAGCACGTCCACAAGGGCATGACCTCCCGCGATCTGACCGAGAATGTCGAACAGCTGCAGATCCGGCTGTCGCTGGAGCTGATGCGCGAGCGCACGGTCGCGGTCCTGGCCCGTCTGGGCAAGCTCTCCGGTGAGTACGCGGAGCTGGTGCTTGCCGGGCGCTCGCACAACGTCGCCGCGCAGGCCACGACGCTCGGCAAGCGCTTCGCCACGGCGGCCGACGAGCTGCTGGTGGCGTACGGGCGCCTGGACGATCTGCTGGGCCGCTATCCGCTGCGCGGGATCAAGGGCCCGGTCGGCACGGCGCAGGACATGCTCGATCTGCTGGGCGGTGACACGGCGAAGCTCGCGGGTCTTGAGCAGCGCATCGCGGGGCACCTCGGCTTCACCCACGCCTTCACCTCGGTCGGGCAGGTCTATCCCCGTTCGCTCGACTACGACGTGGTCTCCGCGCTGGTGCAGCTCGCCGCCGCGCCCTCATCGGTCGCCAAGACGATCCGGCTGATGGCCGGACACGAGCTGGTCACCGAGGGTTTCAAGCCGGGCCAGGTCGGTTCGTCGGCGATGCCGCACAAGATGAACACCCGCTCCTGTGAGCGGGTGAACGGCCTGATGGTGATTCTGCGCGGCTATGCCTCGATGACGGCGGAGCTGGCGGGCGACCAGTGGAACGAGGGTGATGTGTCCTGTTCGGTGGTGCGCCGGGTGGCGCTGCCGGACGCGTTCTTCGCCTTCGACGGGCTGCTGGAGACGTTCTTGACGGTGCTGGACGAGTTCGGCGCATTCCCCGCGGTCGTCGCCCGGGAACTCGACCGCTATCTGCCGTTCCTCGCCACCACCAAGGTGCTGATGGGCGCGGTACGGGCCGGAGTCGGCCGTGAGGTCGCGCACGAGGCGATCAAGGAGCACGCGGTCGCGTCGGCGCTGGCGATGCGCGAGCAGGGTGCCGAGCGCAATGAGCTGCTCGACCGGCTTGCCTCGGACGAGCGTATTCCGCTGGACCGTGGGCAGTTGGACGCCCTGATGGCCGACAAGCTGTCGTTCACGGGTGCCGCCGCCGATCAGGTCGCGGCGGTTGTCTCCCGTATCGAGGAACTGCTCAAGCGGCACCCCGAGGCCGCTGGCTACACCCCGGGGTCGATCCTCTGAAACCCGAATGAACCCCGAATGAACCCCGAAGAACAGACCGCCCGCGACCGCGTCATCGACGATGTGGTGGCGGAGGGTCTCGGCGTGCTCTTCTGCGGGATCAACCCCGGCCTGATGTCGGCGGCGACCGGCCATCACTTCGCCCGGCCCGGCAACCGTTTCTGGCCCGTACTGCATCTGTCGGGGTTCACGCCCCGCCGGATGCGGCCTTCGGAGCAGCGCGAGCTGCTCGGGCTCGGCCTCGGGATCACCAATGTGGTGGCGCGGGCCACCGCGCGCGCCGATGAGCTGAGCGACGAGGAGTTCCGGGCGGGCGGAGAGCTGCTGACGGCCAAGGTGCGGCGGCTGCGGCCCGGTTGGCTGGCGGTCGTCGGCATCACCGCGTACCGCACGGCGTTCGGCGACCGCAAGGCCCGGATCGGGCGGCAGGAGCGCACGATCGGCGATACGGGAATCTGGGTGCTGCCCAATCCCAGCGGGCTGAACGCGCACTGGACGGCCCAGTCGATGGCGGCGGAGTACAGCCGCCTCCGAGCCGTCGCCCAATCGTCCGATTGACCCCCTCGCGAGGCCCTTGTACCTCGCGTCCGCACACCTCCGGCAGCGTCGCCGGGGCCGTACGGCGACTGGTCCGTTGCAGTCCTTGCAGTGACCGTGCACGGCGTTCGGGCAGCGAGTACGATCCGGCAGACACACACGCCCGGGCTGCATCAGCCGGGACGGGAAGGACACATGGTGGGGCGGCTGACCGGCGGGGATCCGTCGCTGCTGCGGCGGATCAACTCCGCGGTGGTACTCCATGCTCTGCGGGGCGCTGGCTCCCCCACGCTCACGGATCTGACCCGGGTCACGGGTCTGTCCCGGCCGACGGTCGAGGGCGTCATCGAGGGGCTCATCGAGGTCGGCCTGGTCAGCGAGTCCGTGCCCGAGGAGGGCGAGGCACGCCGCCAGGGGCGGCCTGCCAGACGATTCCGGTTCCGGGTCGAGGCGGGCCATCTGCTGGGCATCGAGATCGGCGCGCACCGGGTCGCGGCGCTGGTGTCCGGACTGGACGGGCGCATCATCGGCGCCGGGTCCCGCGAGGTGTCGGAGACGGCTTCCGCCGACGACCGGCTGGAGCGGGTACGGCTGGTGATCGCGGACGCTCTGCGCAGGGCCGGGGTCCCCCGCACCAATCTGCGGGCCGTCGGGGTCGGCTCCCCGGGGATCGTCGAGGCGGACGGGACCGTACGGCTCGGGGTGGCGCTGCCCGGGTGGACCGGGCTGCCGCTGGGCCAGCGGCTCCAGCGCTCGTTCCGCTGCCCCGTACTGGTGGAGAACGACGCGAACGCCGCCGCCCTGGCCGAGCACTGGAAGGGCTCCGCCAGGGACATCGACGACTTCGTCTTCGTCCTCGCCGGACTGAGCCCCGGCGCGGGTTCCCTGATCGGCGGGCGGCTGCACCGGGGCTTCGGGGGCGCGGCGGGCGAGATCGGGGCGCTGCATCTGCTGGGGCGGGACGTGACCCCCGAGAAGTTGCTGTCGACGACGGACGAACCGCTGCACCCGCTGGACGAGCAGGCGGTGGCCGATGTCTTCGCCCTCGCCAAGCAGGGCGACTCCCGGGCTCAGGCGGCGGTCGAGCGGTTCATCCAGCGGCTGGTGCACGATGTGGCGGCACTGGTGCTGGCCCTCGATCCGGAGCTGGTGGTGATCGGCGGCTGGGCGGCCGGTCTGGACGGTGTACTCGAACCGCTGCGCGGTGAGCTGGCCCGGTACTGCCTCCGGCCGCCCCGGGTGACTCTGTCGCTGCTCCGCGAGGCCGCCGTGGCGACGGGCGCGCTACGGCTGGCGCTGGACCATGTCGAGGAGATGCTCTTCGCGGTGGAGGGTACGGTCACGGCCCACCGCTGAACCGGGCAGGTGCGGTACGCGGCGAACCGGCCGCTCCCGGAGGGGCACCGGCTGACTCCGGAGAGCACGGTTCCGGAGGGCACGGTGCGTGATGGTCCCGAGGAGCACGCTGTTCCGGGGACGGAAGATCGGAAAGAGCCCCCGAGGTGTTTCCCCGGGGGTTCATGGCTCCGGAGCTGTCCCTCAGGGGGCGAGGGCCTCCTGGGGTCAGGACGCCCGGCGCTCCTGGTCGTGGTGGCTGATCCGGACATCGCCGGAGGCCCCGAAGGTGAGCCGGCAGGTGTCGGCGCGGTAGGTGGCGATGGAGACGGCCGCGGTCCGGCCCCGGGAGAAGTAGCGGGTCGTGACCAGCAGGACGGGTGCGCCCGGCAGCCGGTCCAGCTCCTTGGCGTCGTCGGCGCGCGCCGAGCCCAGCTCCACGGCGCGGTCCTGGCCGTCGAGGTCGAGCCGCTGCAGCTCACGCAGGACCGCACGCGCGCGGGCCGGCCCGGAGGTGACGTCTATGGCCGACAGGTCGGGCACGGAAGCGGCGGGAATGTAGAGCAGCTCGGCCGCGACCGGCTGACCGTGGGTGACCCGCAGTCGGCGCAGGGTGTACGTCGCGTCGCCGTCGGCGGACTCCAGCATGCGGACCACGCCGGTGGGCGGCACCGCCTTGGCGCAGTCGAAGGTCTGCCAGGCGTCCTGGGCCGATCCCGGCCAGGCGTGCTGGGTGGTGGAGACGTCCACACCCACGCGCGGCGGTGCGACGGTCGTCCCGACGCCGCGACGGCGCTGGAGCCGGCCTTCCAGTTCGAGCTGTTCCAGTGCCTGGCGGAGGGTCGCGCGGGCGACGCCGAAGCGCGCCGCGAGATCCCGTTCGTTCGGCAGGATCTCACCCACCGCGAAATCCGCGTCGAGTGCTTCGCTGATCACCGTCTTGAGGTGCCAGTACTTCGGTTCCGGCACCGATTCCAGTTGCGTGGTCCCCACCCTGATCCTCCGCATTCGCCCGTCAGCGGCGGTTCTTCCGCGCCCTTGTTTATTAAAGGTTCCTCACTATCCATGCCGACCATAGGACGGCGCGACACCTTGGTCAAGACCAATCCTGCGCACATCGCCGGCCGAAGTCGACTCGGTCGGCGATGCGTTCACATGGCGTTCTCACCCCGGCTCTCCCCCGCTGACGCCCTGGTCATCCCCAGTGAAGCGCGCACGACATCCGTGCCGCCTCCTTTTCGGACAGGGGCCCGACATGCGGAGAGACGGCTTACTCGGTCGTCATACCGAGGAGTTTTTCGGGGTTTCGCACGAGATAGACGTATTGAATGCGTCCGTTCACGATCCCCAGCTGGAGGACGGAGTCCGGCTTCCCCGCGGAGAGGATGAGCAGGGAGGGGAAGCCGTTGATCTCGGCGAAGCGGAAGCCCACGTCCGGAATCGACTCCTTCGCCACCGCGGACAGGAAACGTCCGACCTTCGCCGCGCTCTCCACGATCCGCAGGGGCGCCTTGGCCTTGCCGCCGCTGTCGCCGACCAGACGCACATCGGGGGCGAGCAGCGAGAGCAGGGCGTCCAGGTCTCCGCCGGACGCGGCGGCCAGGAAACGCTCGGTCAGTTCGCGGTACTCGCCGGGGTCCACATCGAAGCGGGGCCGGCGCTCGTCGACATGGCGGCGCGCGCGCCCGGCGAGCTGGCGCACGGCGGCCTCGGACCGGTCGAGGGTGGTGGCGATCTCCGCGTACGGAAATTCGAACGCCTCGCGGAGCACAAAGACGGCGCGCTCCAGCGGAGAGAGCGACTCCAGCACGACCAGGACCGCGAAGGAGACGGAGTCGGCGAGAACCGCCTGCTCAGCGAGGTCGGGTGCGCTCCGTCCGAAGTCCGTGGCGATCGGCTCGGGCAGCCAGGGGCCGATATACGCCTCGCGCCTGGACTTGATCTGCCGCAGCCGGTCGACTGCGAGGCGGGTGGTGATCCGTACGAGATAGGCGCGCGGCTCCCCGATGTCCGCGCGCTCCCGGGCGGACCAGCGCAGCCAGGCGTCCTGGACCACGTCCTCGGCGTCGGCTACCCGGCCGAGCATGCGGTAGGCCACCCCGGTCAGTACGGGCCGGTGTTCTTCGAAGACGTCGGTCAGGGTGTCGGTTGCCACGCCTACATCCCAACCGACCGGCGGCCTTCTGTCCAGGCGGGCCCGGCCGGCCTGCGCTCCGGGCGCCCGGACAGGCTGCTCATACGTCGGCGGGAGGTCCGGAGCCGGCTACTCGTGCGCCGACGGGGTTCCCGGGCGGGGCAAGCGGTCTCCGGTGTCCGGGGAGGGAGGGGGTTCTCCGGCGCCCGGTTCGCCGGGCCGCGCGCGTGCGGTGGGGTGCGCGCGTGCGGTGGGGTGCCGGTGGGCGACGACCCCGCGCTCGTCCCCCGTGAGGTCCCGGGTGGGAGCCGCGGCCCCCTTGCGGGCCACGCCCGTCCCGCTGCCGCGGAACACCCCCGAGCCGAGTGCCGCGCCTGCTCCCACCAGCACTCCGCCCGCCGCCTGAGCCGCACCGAACGTACCGGTGCCGACGAGGGGCGCGGTGAGCGCCGCGGCGACCGGGATCAGCCCGGTGAAGAGCGTGGCGCGCTCGGTGCCGATGCGCTGGACGCCCATGTACCAGGTCACAAAGCCGATGACCGTGACCACGGCCACCTGCCACAGCAGTGCCCATGCCTCGCTCCGGTCGGGCATCCGGACGAGGGCTGTGCCGTCCACGACCAGGCCCAGCAGTGTCGACTCGATGGCGGCGACGCCGCAGACGCAGGCCGTGAGCAGCCGGGGGCCGAGCGGCCGCAGCACCGGTGCGGCGAGCATCGCGAAGCCGACCTCGCCGAAGAGTGCGGCAACCGACCAGACGAGGCCGGCCGTGTCGGTGCGGCCCCAGCCCTGGACCGCGAAGGCGCCGGCGGCGACGAGGAGGGCTCCGTACAGCACCGGCCGGGTGGGGCGGCGGCCGTCCAGCAGCGGGACGAGTACGGCGACGATGACCGGGGCACAGCCGACGAACACACCGGGAACGGCGGGTTCCGAGGTGCGTTCGGCGGCCAGGATCGCGATATTGAAGCCGACCATCCCGACCCCGGCCAGCAGCGCGATCCGTCCCCACTGGCGCGGCGTCAGCGCGCGCAGCGGAGCGAGGGCCGCCCGGCCGCCCAGCAGGGGCAGCAGCAGCAGAAAGGCGAGGCCGTAGCGGATGGCCTGGCCACCGGCGTACGGGTAGTCGCCGAGCACGCTGTTGGCGGTGAAGGAGGCTCCGACGAGGCAGTAGGCGAAGGAGACGAGGAGCACGCCGCGCAGGGCGTGCCCGTTCATCGGACTGTCCGGGTGGGTCATGGAGTCGACGCTAGAGATCGGGGCGGTCCCCTTTAAGGTCCACTTCCATGACGTCATCGGGGACCAATCGGGAGACCAGGGATGGAGACCAAGCAGGGGGCCGGTCCGGGGCCGGTCAGAAGGGAGGGGGTGGAGCGGGACCGGCGGGACCGGTCGATCCTCCGGCCGGACCCGGAGATTCCGCGAGGGGCGCGAGGGGCGCGTCGGTCGCGCCGGTAGCGTCCGTCGCACCGGTTGCGCCCGTCGCGGGAGAGCGCGCGGCGTCCTGGAACACCGCGTGGGAGCTGCTGCTGCCCGCCGTCGCCGCGCCCGCACGGCAACGCGGGCGGGCGCTCCAGTCGGCACTGCGTGAGGCGGTCAGGGCGGGACGGCTCGCGGCGGGCACCCGGCTGCCGTCCAGCCGTGAACTCGCCGCCGACCTCGGGGTTTCACGCGGACTCGTCACCGAGGCGTACGAGCAGCTGACGGCCGAGGGGTATCTGCGCAGCGGCCGGGGCGCGGGAACCTGGGTCGGGGACGCGGCGCGCGCCGGGGCCCCGGTCGCACGGGATCTCGCGCCGCGTACGCCCGGCGTACAGGTGGACTTCCGGCCGGGAACACCGGACCTCTCCCTCTTCCCGAGGGCCGCCTGGGCAGCGGCGTACAAATCCGTGCTCGCCCGGCTGCCCCACCGGACGCTCGGCTATCCCGATCCGCGCGGGCTGCCCGAACTGCGTAGTGCGCTGGCATCGCTGCTCGCCAGGCGGCGCGGGGTGGTGGCCGATCCGGAGTATCTGGTGGTGTGCTCGGGCGTCACCCAGGCGACCGTCCTGGTCGCTTCCGTCCTCCGTGGGCACGGCCTCCGGGCGATCGGTGTCGAGGACCCGGGCAGCCCCAGCCACGCGCCGGTGTTCACGGCCGCCGGGCTGGAGGCGACCCCACTGCCGCTCGACGGCGACGGGCTGGCGATGGAGCCGCTGCGCAGGTCCGGGGTACGTACCGTGATGATCACACCGGCTCATCAGTTCCCCTCCGGAATCGGGTACTCCGCACAGCGCAGGGTGGAACTCCTCGACTGGGCGAGGTCGGTCAAGGGTCTGATCGTCGAGGACGACTACGACGGCGACTTCCGCTACGACCGGGCCCCGGTCGGCGCGCTCCAGGGCCTCGATCCGGAACATGTCGCCTACAGCGGTTCGGTGAGCAAATCCCTCGCGCCGGGGCTGCGCATGGGCTGGCTGCTGGTGCCGCGACGGCTGATGGACGAGGTGGTGGAGCGCAAACGCACCATGGATCTGGGCAACCCCGCCCTCGACCAGGCCGTACTGGCCGACTTCATCGACCGCGGCGGCTACGACCGGCAGTTGCGGCGCTGCCAGCGCGCCTATCGGGAGCGGCGCGACGCGGTCGTCCGCGCCCTCGCGGAGCACTTCCCCGGCACCGAGGTCAGCGGTATCGCCGCAGGGCTGCACATCATCGCGCGACTGCCCGAGCGCTACGGCCCCGAGGAACGGTTCCTCGGGTGCGCGGCCCGGGCCGGGGTCGCCGTGCGCCCGCTGAGCCACCACACGACGGCGCCGTTGACCGGCCCGGCCGTCCGGCTGGTCATCGGATACGCCCATCTCACGCCATCCGACATCGCCCGGGGGGTGGGGCTGCTGGCCCGGGAGGTGACCGGCTGAGCGGACGGCGGCCGGGAACCCGGGGACCGGAACCGGGTGGGAGAACGGGGGGACTGCGCCGGAGCCGGACGGGAGAACGGGGGGACTGCGCACGAGCCGGACGGGAGAACGGGGGGATGCCGCAGGAGCCGAGCGGGAGCGTGGCTGGACGGCGGCCGCCCGGGCCCCGGGGCAGAGCGGGAGTCCAACTCGGGTGCTGTGGCGAGGGGTCCGGTCCATCCCTCGACCGGCCGATTGTCAGTGGCGGGGCTTACGGTCTGTTCCATGACGCGATCAGTGCAGACGCTCGCCTATGTCCGTCCCTCCGCCCTTGAGTCCTCGGCGGCCGGACGCCGCCTCGGCCTGGAAACCTCGGGCGGGCGCGCACCTGTCGGCGTCCAGGACCATCCCACCTTCTTCTCGGGCTTCCTGACATCGCCGCAGACGGCCGCGCGCGGCTTGCTGGCGGTGGCGGATGTGGCGGCGGCCCGCTATGTCGATCAGACGCCGCGCCCGCTGCTCGACCCGGTGGTGACGGGCAACGGCGACCGGCTGCGATTCGAGTCGTTCTCCGGCTGCTGTGGGGTGTACGCACGGCTCGATGTGCTGCGGGACGGCCTGGACGGCGCCGATACGGGACATGGCACGACCAATGTGGATGTCAACAACCCCCTGCGGGAGGCGCTTTCGCGGATGACGGGCGACAGCCCGCTCCATCTGCGGGTGGGCCCGGGCGAGCTGGCCGTCACCACCCTGGACGGCTCGGTGGTGGAGAAGAAGGTTCCGCTCCCGGACCGCTGGCTGCGCGGCTTCGCCGAGGCGCAGGTGGCCACCGCGGGATTCGATCTGCGGGCGGAGCTGTCCGCGTCGGATGCGGTGCGGTTTCTGCGCTCGCTGCCCCGTTCGTCCGGCCGGGCGTCCCGGGGCGCGCAGTGGGTGGTCCCCGCCGGGAGGGCGCTGCGGCCGGCGACCCGTCCGGTGGCGGGTGCCGTGTGTCTGCCGGGTCCCGAGCGGCTGACGGCCCTCCAGCGGGTGCTGCGCCAGGCGACGGCCCTCCGGGTGTACGGACCGGCGGCGGTGGACGGTGCGGCGACCTCGTCGGCGTGGGAGGTGGTGCTGCCGGGGATGCGGCTGACGCTCACCCTCTCGCCCGACACCGCCCGGGGGTTCTCCGGTGAGGGCGGAGTGCTGGAGGCGCTGGCGACCGGGGAAGCCGCTCAGGATGCCGAGCTGATCTCGGTGCTGCTCGCCTGGGAGCCGAGGATCGATCCGGCCGACCTGGCGGCGCAGTCGGGACTGACCGTCGAGCGGGTGCGGGCCGCGCTGGTCAGGCTGGGCACGGCGGGCCGGGTGGGCTACGACGTGGCGGACGCGGCGTACTTCCACCGGGAGCTGCCCTATGACGCGGACCGCGCCGAGCGGCACAATCCCCGGCTGGTCGCGGCCAGGGAGCTGGTGGCGGCGGGGGCGGTCGCACTGGACGGGGAGTCGGCATCGGTCCTCTCGGGCACCCGCACCTACCGGGTGCGGGAGGCGGCCGGAAGGTCGCGCTGCACCTGTCTGTGGTGGTCGGACCACCAGGGCGGGCGCGGCCCGTGCAAACACGCGCTGGCGGTCCGGATGGCCCGGCGCGGAGCCACCCCGGCCCCCGCCGTGAAGGCCACCGCCACCCTGGCCACGTCGGACACCCTGGGCGCAGGCGCGGGAGGTGCGCGATGAACGACGTGCACGATGTGAACGAGCGAGTGAACGATGTGCATGACCTGAATGACGTGCGCGACGTGGCCGACGTGGCCGACGTGGCCGACGTGGCCGAACTGCTCGACGCCGTGCGCAACGGGCGGTACGGCGAAGTGCCCGGACTGCTGAAGCCCCTGACCGCGACCCAGCGGAAGGCGTGCCTGCCTGAGTTGAAGGCGTTCCGCACCGAGGTGCGTGCCTGGGACTGGTCCCGCTGGGGAGAGCAGGGCAAGGCGCGGGCGGCACTGCTGGTCGCGGGCGCGGGCTGTCTGACGGGAGCGGCGGCGGCTGCTTCCTGGATCGGCGCCCGCGATCTGCGGTCCGGGCCCGCCGTGGCGAGCGGTCCGGTCCTCGATGTGCTCGCCGACCGGGACCCCGGCTGGCTCGGTGACGTGGCGCACCGGCTCGCCGCCCGCCCCTCGACCGCCGAGGAGGACTACTGGCTGATCCATGAGCTGGTACGGCTGGCCGACTGCCCGGTGCCCGTGACGGACGGGTATGTCTACGGGTGGGTCCGGTCGGTGCCGCACCCCTCCAGGGTCGGCAGGGACCCTCAGGTGGCGGTCCTGGTGCCGAGGCTGTTCGAGACGCCCCAACTCGCCCAGCAGCTCGCCTGGTACGCCGACCCGGACGACCCGGACCACTGGCCGTCGGTGCTCGTCCGGCTGGCCGAGGACGGTGTGGTGGAGCGGTCGGTGCTGGTGGACGGCTGTGTCGCGCGGCTGCTGCGCGGTGGCCGGCCGGGCGATATGCGGTTCTTCCTGACGCTGTTGGGCCGGCTCGCGCTGAGCACGGACGACGCGCAGGCCCGGATCCCGGACTGGATCGGCATGGCCGCCGACGGTACGGCCGCGGTCGCCGCCCACGCGCAGAGTGTTCTCGGAGGACTGGCCGAGAGCGGCAGGCTGCCGACGCGCGCCCTCGCCGAGCTGTCGGGCGCGGTGCTCTTCCGCCCCGAGAAGAAGCTGGTGCGGACGCAGTTGACGCTGGTGGGCAAGGTGCTGCGGAAGAGCGCCGATGACCCGTCCGTCGCCCGGGAGCTGTTGCCGGTGGTCGCGGAGGCGTTCGGCCATGGGGACACCGGAGTGCAGGAGCGGGCGCTGAAGCTGGTGGCGCGTCATCTGTCCGCCGCCGACGACGAGCTGCGCGAGGAGCTGGCCGCGTCCGCCGCGCTGCTGAGCCCGGCCTACCGGGCGGCGGCGGTCGAGACCTTCGGCGCGCTGCTGCCCGAGGAGGAGACGGCGGCGTACGAGGAGATCCTCCCCGCCGTCGCCGGGCCCGGCAGGCTCGCCCCGCCGCCGGAGTCGGTCGAGGAGCTGGTCGAGGACATGGTGGTCCTGGTGCGCAGGCGCGAAGGGGCGGCCGAGTTCGAGCGGGTCCTCGACGGCCTGGTCCGGCTCGCCCACCGGGAGCGGGAGCCGGTCGCCGACGCCCTGCGCAGCGCACTGGCGGACCGCTACTGGCTCACCCCCCGCTGGGACCGGTACCCGAACGTCGACTCGGTGTTCACCAGGGATCCCGGCGGTGTGGAGGTCGTGGTGGCGGCCCTGCTGGGGCGGCTGTCGGACAGCGGGCTCCGCAAGAGCCGGACGCGGTCCACCCGGTCCGACCGCTGCCCGTATCTCGGGCTCACCGCAATCACCAACGACCGGCTGTGGGAAGTCGCCCGCTGTCTGCGCGCCGACCCGCTGCCGTTTCTGCTCGCCACACCCACCTGGGACACCGGGGCGCTCGATCCGGACGTCCTGGTGGAGCGGCTGCGGGAGTACCGGCGGCTCGGTGCCGCACCCGCGCCGGTGGACTTCGCGCAGGCTCTGTTGCGGGTGCCGCACGGCGGGGGCGGAGCCACGGCGGAGGCCGCCGCCGGGCTGGGGACGGCCGAGGGCGACCGGCTCGCCGCATGGCTGTCCGGGGATGGCCCGGCGATGCCCGCGCTGCGGCCGGATCCGGCCGCCGGGCCGCCACGGGAGAGCGGGTCCGCCCTGATGCGCCACCCGGCCCGGGTCACCCGACGGCTGCTGGGCCGGTCCCGGCAGCGGCCCGGCGTTCAGCAGGACTTCCCGCTGGTCTTCCACTGGCTGGGACGGCCGCCCGACGACTCGCACAGCCATAGTGAGAGCTGTGTGGGCTCTCACGCACCCTGGCCGACCGTGGTACCCCACTGGCAGCCGGCGATTCCGCACAACCGGGAGGCGCTCGCCGGATGGCTGGTGCCCGGACTGATGTCGTCCGCGGAAGCGGGGGCCTACGGGACGGAGTTGCGCGGCAATTCCTGGTGTCTGCCCGGGCTCGCGGAGGCGGCGGCCCCCGAGGGTCCCGCCGGTCCCGCGATGCACCAGGCGCTCGCCGCCGGTCTGGGCGCCCGCCATGCCGACGACCGGCTGACGGCGGTGGACGCCCTGCTGGTGCTGGCCGCCCGCGGTCAGCTCGACGCGGCACGGCTCGGCCGTGAGGTGGCCGAGCTGACCCGGCACGGCAGGGTGAAGCCCAACCGGCTGGCCGATGCCGCCCGTACGGCCGCCGCGACCGGTGCCTACGCGACGACCTGGGCCGTTCTCGCGGCGGCGCTGCCCCTGTTGCTCACGCCGGAGCCGCTGCCCCGGGGCCTGGGCGAGATCCTGGCCGTGGCCGCCGAGTGCGTGGAGCACTGTGGACCGGCGACGGGGGGCACGGTGACAGCGGTCGCGGTGACGGGGGTCGCGGTGACGGGGGTCGCGGTGACGGGGGCGGGGACCGCGCTGCCCGATCCCGCCACGGTCCCGGCGCCCCGGCCGGACCCCGGCGCGGCCACCGGAGCGGCGATTGGAGCAGCGATTGGAGCAGCCGTTCCGGCGTCGGCGGAATCCGGCGCGGTGGAGGCGCCACCGGGGACAGCGGCACCCGGGACGGCGGCCGACGAGATACCCGGCCTGGCCGCATTGGCCGGGCGGGGCGGATCGTCGCAGTTGGTCGCGCAGGCGTCGCGACTGCTGGCGGTACTCCGCCAGGCCCCCGGGCACCCCATCAGAAAAAGCACCTGAAAGCAGTAGATACCGTGCAGATCTTCGCTTTACCCATCAGTCACACGTCGTTCGTGATCGCGCAACACCGCTCGGTCACAGTGGTTCCCATGACCGACCACAGTGAGGCCATGCCCGATGTCACGTCCGTGAAGAGTGCCCACCGCCCACACCACTGGCGGCGGGATCTTGTCGAACTGGCAGCCGTCTTCACGGCGGTGGCGGTCGCCGATGTCGTCGCGAATCTGGTCGGACACGGGCCCGGCGGACCTCCGCTGCTCATCGTCTCGGCCGTGACCCTCCTCGCCACAGCCGTCTTCCACATCTGGTGGGCGCGCCGCCACCGCCGTACCCCCGCGACCGATGCGGATCGGGCAGCCGGTCCCCACACCAACGGAACCAGCATCGGCGGCGGCACCGGTGACATCAGCGGCGCCGACGGCACCGACAGCGCTACCGGTACCGGTACCGCCGCCCGTGCCGACAGTGGCACGACACTCTGGCGGCTGCGGACGACCGTGCGGGACTCACCCGGCAGCCTCGCGGCGCTCTGCTCCGTCCTCGCCGGGCTCGGCGTCGACATACTGACGCTCCAGACGCATCCGCTCGCCGAGGGGACAGTGGACGAGTTCCTGCTGAGGGCACCCACCGCCCTCCCGGCCCGGCGGCTGGCCCAGGAGATCTCGGCGGCGGGTGGCGGGG
>NZ_JBSGUP010000154.1:0-13861 GCF_053607985.1 Streptomyces sp. NPDC055078 | reverse complement strand
CCCGAGGCCAACCCGGCGGCCGGGCGGGCCGCTGGACCTCTCGCGCACCTTGCGCGCGAATCTGGGCACCGCCCGCCGCGACCCGGACACCGGGGTGGTGACGGTCCTCCCGGAGCGGCCCGTGTTCCGGACACGGGCGCGCAGGTCGACCGACTGGCGGCTGGTGCTCGTGGTGGATGTGTCCGGCTCGATGGAGGCGTCCACCATCTGGTCGGCGCTCACCGCGTCTGTCCTCGCCGGGGTGCCCGCCCTGAGCACGCACTTCGTCGCCTTCTCCACCGAGGTGCTCGATCTGACGGACCATGTCGACGATCCGCTGAGCCTGCTGCTCGAAGTCCGCGTCGGCGGCGGCACCAGCATCGTCCGGGGCCTGCGGCACGCGCGCGAGCTGGTGACCGTACCGTCCCGCACACTGGTGGTCCTGGTCAGCGACTTCGAGGAGGGCGGCCCGGTCGGCCCGCTCCTCACCGAGGTACGAACCCTGGTCGACGCGGGCTGCCATGTCCTGGGCTGCGCTTCGCTGGACGATCAGGGCAGACCGCGTTAC
Source organism: Streptomyces sp. NPDC055078 (assembly GCF_053607985.1). Lineage (NCBI taxonomy): Bacteria > Bacillati > Actinomycetota > Actinomycetes > Kitasatosporales > Streptomycetaceae > Streptomyces > Streptomyces sp. NPDC055078. The sequence continues at coordinate 13,314 of NZ_JBSGUP010000154.1, read as the reverse complement.
TCCACCGGTGTGGCGGGCCGGCTGGTGGCTGCGGGGATGCCGATAGCCGCACTCAGCCCGCTGGAGCTTGCCCGCTGGGTCGGCGAGCGCGTAGGAGGTACATCCCGATGACGACACCGCCCACGCCGCCGATACCGCCGATACCGCCGGTGAACCCTCCCGGGCTGCCCCCGGTGGCCGCCGATGTGGCGGCCGGGGCCCTCGATATGCTCCCCGCCCGGCTGCGCAAACGGGTGGACGGCGCGCTGGCGAAGGTGCCCGGCTGGCCGGTGGAGCCCGCCCCCGACGGCGTACGGGTGAGGGTGGACGACGACACGTCGGTGACGCTGAAGGTCACCGGCGGGGTCGTGGCGCACGCGGACGACGCGGTGTGCTGCTGTCTGCTGGCCCCGGCCTGTCTGCACCGCGCGGCGATCCTGTCGAGCGCCCCCCTGGCCGAGGAGCGGCAGGAGGGCCCCGAGATACCGGAAGGCGCCTCGGAGTCCGAAGAACCGGCGGAGGCCGCAGGTCTCCCGGAGCCGTCCGGCGCCGAGGGTTCGGACGGGACGGCCGAGACAGCTGCGGGAGCGGGAGCTGTCAGGTCCGCCGGGGACCTCCCGTCGGGCCGGACCGCCCGGACAGACGGGCGCGACGGTGCCGCGAACCAGGCTTCCGTGTCCCTCACCCCCGCCCGGGCCGCCGCCATCGCGGCTCTCCGTACCGCCGCGACGGCCGTGCTCGTCACGGGGATCACCGGAGCCGGCGCCGTCCACCGGGCCGAGCTGCTCCATGCCGCGCACTCCGGCCGGCTCGCCGGGCTGCATCTCCCGGCGTCCGCCGCGGTACGGATCGCGCGGCGGCTCGGGGAGGCGCGCTCCGAGGACCCGGCGTTCCGGCTGTCCGACCTCTCCGCCGAACTGGCCGGGCTGCTGGATCTGCTGCGGAGACCGGCTGACGCGGTGACGCCCGCGCGCCGCGCCTATCAGCCGGCCGGACCACTGCGGCTGTACGGACTGTTCACCGAGCCGGTCGTCACCGCATCCGGCTACGCGGGTGCGACCACGTACGGCCTGGCACCGGACGGTGCCCTTCACACGATCTCGGACATCGCGCCCGGTGGCCCGGAGCGCGCGGCCCAGGCAGCGGGCACCCCTGTCCCGGGGGGCTGTGCGCTGCCGTTGCGCGAGTGGGGCGAGGGCGGTGCGGTGATCCTGACGCGTCCGACGATCTCGCCGGACGGGAGGATCGGCGGTGGGTCCAGGGTGCGTTCCGTCCGGGCGGCGGGTGCCCGGTGGCACGAGCCGCCGCTCGACGCGCTATGGCGGCGCCCGCCCGCCGAGCAGTTGTCCGGCGCGCTCGACTGGTCGGCAGAGCCGGTGGAGCACCGTTCCGCGGGCGGTGATCTGCTCTTTCTGACGGGGACGGTCACCGACCACGGCTTCCGGATCATGGCCGGGCCGGTGCTGCGGCTGCTGGCGCCGGACGAGCGGCCCGAACTGGCGTACGCGGAGAATCTGCGGCTGTTCGCCTCGCGCCCGGGGCTGGAACTACAGCTGATCGCCCGGGCGGTGCCCGACCGTCCGGGTGGTGTCCATGTGCTGGCGGCGGCGTGGGAGGGGCACGACGGGGAGCGGGTCAAGGCGGATCTCGGGCTGCGGCGGCTGAACCGTTCCCACATCCCGGACGCCTCCCGGGGCACCGGCCGCTCGGGCGGCACCACCGCCTTCGCTACCGAGGACCGTCCCCCGGCCCCGGTGGACACCCCGGTTCCGGACCACTGCCCCGGCGCATCGGGGCAGGCCGCACCGCCACCCGTCCCCGCAACCCGTGTTCCGCCCGCGCTGCCCGTGGAGCTGGATCTGCTGCGGCGTGCCGTGGACCGGGCGGTCGCGGGCGGCCGGGCCGTCACCGCCGCCTCGGCCGACGGAGAACTCCCCCGCCGACTGGGTGCGGTGGGACTGGCCACGGGAGCGGAGTGCGCGCGTGCGCTGGCGGAGGCGGCGGCCGACCGCCGCCATGACAGGCTCGGCCGGCTGCTGCCCGCCGACCCGGACGCCTTCGCCACGGCGTGGCTCGCCGCCGCGGTCTACGCCTCGGCCGCCGCCCGGTCGCTGCTGCCGGTCGCCTGGTCCACGCCGCAGGACCCGGGAAGCGAGCCCTGACGAGGCAGCACAGCCTGGGCAGCGGACCCTGACCAGGCAGGCCCCGGGGAGCGGCCGGCCAGGCAGGGAGCGGATGGAACGGCTCCTGGTCCGGTCAGGGAACGGGGTGCGGAGTGGGCCCGGCCCCGGTCCCGGATGTGGTCATCGGGGGCCGGGCCTCTCCCGTATGCAGGGAATGGGGTGAACCGTTCCGCGGTGAATCACGTCTGGCCTGGTGTGAAGCGACTTCGGCTCAGGCTGTCCGCGCTGCCCCGGCCGCGGCTGCCCCGTACCCGCCGGGGCCGGCGGCGGCTGGTACAGACGGTGATGGCCGGGTGTGTGCTCGCCCTCGTGCCCTCGACCTGGATGCACGCGGTCGCCGACAGCCGGATCCGTACGGTCGCCGAGGTGCCCGCGCAGGAGGTGGCCGTGGTCTTCGGGGCCGGACTGCGGGACGGCCGGCCCTCCCGCTATCTGGCACACCGGCTGGACACCGCGGCCGAGTTGTACCGGACCGGCAAGGTCAAGGTCATCCTGGTCAGCGGGGACAACAGCCGGTTGGAGTACGACGAGCCGGACGCCATGCGGACGTATCTCACCGAGCAGGGTGTGCCGGACGACCGGATCGTCAGCGACTACGCCGGATTCGACACCTGGGACTCGTGTGTCCGCGCCAAGAAGATCTTCGGGGTCGACCGGGCCGTCCTGGTGACCCAGGGCTTCCACGTCCGGCGGGCCGTCGCACTCTGTCGTTCGGCGGGGGTGGAGTCGTACGGAGTAGGAGTCGCCGAGCGGCATGACTCGAGCTGGTACTACGGCGGGGTGCGGGAGATGTTCGCGGCGGGGAAGGCCACGCTGGACGTCGCGTTCGAGCCCGATCCGCGGTTCCTGGGCGCGAAGGAGCCGGGCGTGCGGGAAGCGCTGTCCACCGCCGGGAGGTGAGGCGGGGTCCCACCGGTGACACGCTCGGGCGGACATGCGGGGGGGGGACACGCGGGCGGCGCTCGCGTCCCCAGCGCCGGAGCGCGACAGTGAGTGCCATGGGAAACATGCACAACGACGTGGCCACCCTTCTCAGCCGGCATACCGAGGCGCTCGCGCTCTTCACCGAGCGGGTGCACGCCGTACGGGCCGATCAGTGGGACGAGGCAACGCCCTGCACCGACTGGTCCGTACGCGATCTCGTCAACCACCTCACGGCCGAACAGCTGTGGGTACCCGATCTGGTGACCGACGGTTCCGGCATCGAGGAGGTGGGCGACGCGTACGACGGCGATGTCCTCGGTACGCGCCCGCGCGCCGCCTGGGACGCCGCCGCGCGGGCCGCCCGCCGGGCCTTCGCGGAGCCCGGTGCACTGAAGCGGACGGTACGGCTGTCGTACGGGGAGACCCCGGCCGTCGCCTACTGCGCGCAGATGATCACGGACGCGGTGGTGCACAGCTGGGACCTGTCGCGGGCGATCGGCGCGCCCGAGCGGTTGCCGGACGCCCTGGTGAGTTTCGCTCTCGACGAGGTCACACCGTATGCGTCGGCACTGTCGAAGACGGGGCTCTTCGCCCCGCCGATCGAGCCGCCGCCGGGCGACAGCCACCAGGCCAGGCTTCTCGCCCTGCTGGGCCGCCGCGCCTGACACCCCCGGCGCGCAGTCGGCTCAGCGGTTCCCGCCCGGCTCCGGGGCCGTCTCCGCGTCGATCCACGCCAGGTACGCGGCGCTCCCGAGCACGACCGGAGTGGCGATGATCTCGGGGGTGTCGTAGTCGTGGGCGGCGATCAAATGGGATTCCAGGGCGGGGTAGCGGTCCTGTGAGGTCTTGAACAGGATCTGCCACTCCTCGGCGGTCTCGATGGCGTTCTGCCAGCGGTAGACGGAGGTGACGGGTGCGGAGATCTGAGCGCACGCGGCGAGCCGGGCCGCCACCGCGCCACGCGCCAGCGCTTCCGCCTTGGCGGCGCTGTCGGTCGTGGTCAGGACGGTCAGAGCGGACGAGCCCGTTGAGGCGGTAGCCCCCGTCGAGGGCGGCGAGGATGGTGAGGACGGCGAGGGGGTCTGAGCGGTCTCGGCCACAGGCGGGGTCCCTTCGTGTGGTGGGCTCCGGCCACCGTACGGGGACGGCGGCCCCGGGAGGGAGACGCCGCCAGGACGAGACGGACGGACCGGGCCCGGGGGCCTCAGTCGCAGTAGGGGCGGGAGGACTTGGCGTCCCTCAGCGCCAGCCCCCACCAGGCCAGCTGGTCGAGCATCCCCTTGGCGGCGGTGGCGCAGGCGGAGGGGTCCTTGTGCCGCCCACGGTCATCGAAATGACCGTGGGCGTTGTGGAAGGAGACCGTGTCGCGGACAGTGACGGCATGCATCTCGGCGAAGACCTGCCGCAGTTGCTCGACGGCGCGCAGACCGCCGGAGATCCCCCCGTAGGAGACAAAGGCGACGGGCTTGGCACGCCATTCGGTGAAGTGCCAGTCGATGAGGCTCTTGAGCGAGGCGGGGAAGGAATGGTTGTACTCGGGGGTGATGACGACGAACGCCTCGGCGCGGGCGAGCTTGGGTGAGGTCCTGGCCAGCGACTCACCGACCTCGGGTACGGGGTCAGCGGTGATGGCGGTGGGGATGCTCTCCTCGGCGAGGTCGACCAGTTCGACTTCGAAGTCGTCACGACTGTCGAACTGTTCGAGAAGCCATTGGTTGACCACCGGCCCGAAGCGGCCCGCGCGATTGCTCGCGAGGACGACGACGAGCTTCAGGGGTGCCGTGCGGGCAGGCGTCGTCTGCGGGTTCTCCCGCGTCATGAGGTCCATGCGGAAGAGCCTGATACGTCAAGCAAGGTTGAGGTCAAGTCACGGCACCCGAACGCACGGCCACCGCCGGGCCGCCCCATCGGCTCCCTGCTCCATCGGCTCCCTGCCCCGGCGGCTCCCGCCATGGACCGGCTCCCGCCCCAGCCGGTACACGCTATGGACCGGCTCCCCCGCCCCCGGCCGGCTCCCGCCAGGACCGGACCGGCCGGGCCGTACCGCGTTCCGTGCCCGGTCCGTCCCAGGCCCGGAGCCGGAGCCGGGCACACCGTGCAGCGCGGCCGAGGGGGACGGGTGTCACCCGATCGGCGCGTCCCGCCAGCCCTGCCGCCACATCCGCGCTGACCTGCGACGAAGCCTGGCGTCCAGGGCGGCACACCGGGCGAAAGGGTTCGATCTGATGGGATATCAGCAGGCGCCGAGCGGGAGAGGGGCCTTACCTCGGAGGAGACGACCACAGCGCCGCGCTTCCCGGAGGACCCCATGCGCACCACCGCCCGCCTGCTGACCAGTGCCGCACTGGCAGCCGCCACCATGGGCCTCGGTGCCCACGGAGCGCACGCCGGGGACTCCGAGTCCCTGGAGGTGTTTCCGTCCACCGCGGCCCCGGGCGCGACCATCACCGTGAACACCACCGCCTGCGGCAAGAACGGCCACGGTGTCGGCGACGCCCGTTCCCTCGGGGCGGGGGAGTTCCATCTGTCGCCCGGTACGCACAAGGAGTCCGTCGTCGGCGAGTTCAGGATTCCCGACGGCACCCAGTCCGGCGCGTACAGCGTCAGTGTGCACTGCAAGAACGGGAAGCGGGCCTCGGGTGATGTCACCGTGGAGCACCGCGGTGGGGACCAGTCCGGCGGGCAGCAGCACCAGCAGCCGAGTGGTCATGTGCAGACCGGCGTCGGGGGCAGCGTGGGCCCGGACACCACCCAGATCGCGGTGGGCGTGGCCGTACTGGCCGCGGCCGCCGTCGGCGGGACCCTGCTGCTGCGGCGCCGGGCGAGCGGCCCGCGGGGCAGCTGAGGGCGGCGGCCCCCCGAGGCCGCCCCCGTACCGCCGTGTCCCCGTTCCCGCCGGGCCTACGGGCCTGCCGGGAACGGGGCGCATCCAGTTGGAGGCTCTGGAGGATCGATGAGCACCAAGGCCAAGGGCTGGTGTCTGGCCGCCGCCGTCTGCGCCGGGGTGTGGCTGGTGCAGAACGGCTCCCGGGACCTGACCCCGCCGGTCCCCTCGGCCGCGCAGGCTTTCGCGGCGGGTCCGCACGAGCACACGGACGCCGCCGCCGACCCGCTGTCCCCGGCCGCGCCGCTGCGGCTGCGTATCCCCGACATCGAGGTCGACGCCCCCATGACGGGCCTGGGTCTCGCCGGGGACGGCAGCCTGGAGGTGCCTCCCGCCGCGGACCGCAACCTCGCCGGCTGGTACCGGAACGGCACTCCCCCGGGCGCCAGGGGCACCGCCGTCGTCGCCGGGCATGTCGACAACGCCCAGGGACCGGCCGTCTTCTACGCCCTCGGCGCGCTCCGGAAGGGCCACCGGATCGAGGTGTCCCGCGCCGACGGCCGTACCGCCGTGTTCACGATCGACGCGATCGAGGTGTACGAGGCAGGCGACTTCCCGGACACGAAGGTGTACGGCGACAAGGGCCGCGCCGAACTACGGGTGATCACCTGCGGCGGTGGCTTCAGCGAGAAGACCGGCTACCGGGGGAACGTGGTCGCCTTCGCCCACCTCATCGGGGTGAAGGGCGCCAAGACCGGCGATGCCGAGGTCGTGTCGTCGTAGGCCCGGCCGCCCATCGGGCCGACTGTGCCGCGCACCCCTCCGCACCCCTCACCACCGGTCCGCGCCGCCCTCACCCCCGGCCCCTCCGCACCCCTCACCACCGGTCCGCGCCCCGCTCACCGCCGGACCGCACCCCTCCACACCCCCCTGCTCGCCGCCACCCCCTCAGCCCGCGCGCCGCCCGCACACCACCGTCGCGTACAGCTCCTCCGATTCCGCCACCGCCGGTTCGAGGCCGCCCGTCGCCACGATCTCCATGGCCGCCGCCGCCTGGCGCTCGCTGGTTTCGAACAGCAGAGAGCCGCCCGGCGCCAGCCAGTCGTACGCCCCGGCCGCCACCCGGCGCAGCACGTCGAGGCCGTCCGCGCCGCCGTCGAGCGCCACGCGGGCCTCGTGGACGCGGGCCTCGGGCGGCAGCAGTTCGATCTCCTCGGTGGGGACGTAGGGCACGTTCGCCAGGAGCAGGTCGACGCGGCCCCGCAGGCCGGCCGGCAGGGGTTCGTACAGATCGCCCTCGTACGCCGTGCCGCCGGCCGCGCGGATGTTGCGGCGGGCACAGCGGACGGCGGCGGGGTCGATGTCGACGGCGTGCAGTTCGGCGTGGTCCACGCTCGCGGCCAGGGCGGCGCCGAGGGCGCCGGAGCCGCAGCACAGATCGACGACGGCGGCGCGGGGCCGGGCCAGGGCGGCTGCCTGCCGGACGAGGAACCCGGTGCGGCGGCGCGGGACGAACACCCCGGGGTCCAGGGCGATGCGCAGCCCGCAGAACTCGGCCCAGCCGAGTACCTGTTCCAGGGGGAATCCAGCTGTCCGCCGGTCCACCATGGCGGCGAGTTCGGCGGGGTCACGGGAGGTGGAGATCAGCAGTGCCGCCTCGTCCTCGGCGAAGACACAGCCGGCGGACCGGAGCCGGGAGACGATGGCGGCGGCCGGGGTCGTGGGTGACGGAGACATCGGGGTCAGAGCCTTTCGGAGTACCGAAGGGCGCCCTCCCGGTCAGCCGAGCCGGTGGACCGGACCGGCCGAGCGGCCTGGGGACGAGAGCACCCGTACTGCGACAGCGGTAATGGGGCTCACCTCCTCGGTCCTTCCCACGGGCGTGGGGACGGCAACACTATCCGACCTCACATCGCACGGCCGCCCGCCCCCATGGGCGGTCGGACACCCCCGCCCCTCGGCGGTCGGCCTGCGCCCGCCGTTGCCGGTCCGGTGGCTGCCCGGCCCGGTGGTCAATACGCTGAGCGCCCACGTTCCCGACGACCGAGGGGCACGGCCATGGCCGGCTGGAGCACCAGGCACATACCGGACCAGCGCGGGCGCACGGCCGTAGTCACCGGGGCCAGCAGCGGCATCGGCCTGATCACCGCCCAGGAGCTGGCCCGCAAGGGCGCCCGGGTCGTCCTCGCGTGCCGGAGCGAGGACCGCGGCAAGCGCGCCGAGGCCCGGATCAGGGCCCGGGTGCCGGGTGCCGAGGTGGAGGTCCGGCGACTGGACCTCGCCGACCTCGCCTCCGTACGCGAGTTCGCGGCCTCGTTCCCGTACGGGCGTCTCGATCTGCTCATCAACAACGCCGGGATCATGGCCGTGCCGCAAGGCAGGACGGCGGACGGTTTCGAGACCCAGTTCGGCGTCAACCATCTCGGTCACTTCGCGCTGACCGGGCTGCTGCTGCCGAGACTGCTGCGGACCGGGGGCGCGCGGGTGGTCGGCGTCTCCAGCATTCTGCACGCCATGGCCCAGCTGGACATGGGCGATCTCAACAGCGAACGCCGGTACCACCGCTGGATCGCATACGCGCGTTCCAAGACGGCGATTCTGCTCTTTGTGCACGAGCTGGCGAGACGGCTGGGCGCATCCGGATCCGGGGCCGCGGCCGGGGCCGCGGCCGGGGCTCCAGCCGGGCCCGCGTCCGGGGCCGGCCTGGTCGTGGCCGCCGCCCACCCCGGGTACGCGGCCACCAATCTCCAGGGCGCGTCCCCGCGCGAGGAGGGCCGCAGGTTCGCCGGGGCGGTCATGGCCGTCGGCAACGGTCTGTTCGCGCAGTCCGCCGCTTCGGGCGCGCTGCCGACGCTGTACGCGGCGACCGCGCCCGGGGTACGGCCCGACTCCTTCACCGGGCCGAGCCTGCTGGGCTGGCGGGGCGCCCCGGCACCGGCCTGGCGGGCCGGCTGGACCCGCGACGATGTGGCGGGCGAGCGTCTGTGGGTGGCGTCCGAGCAGCTCACGGGTGTGGTGTACGAGAACCCGGGGGCGCGGCCCTGAGCTTCGCGGGGTGCGCGGCCCTGGACGCCTCCCGGGGTGCGCGCCCGGGTCACCGCAGGTCCGACGCCTCGAACACACCCCGGGCCGTGTCCGACTCGATCCGGTCGGAGAGCGACTGGAGTATCGCCGAACCGGTGCGCAGATACCCGCGTTCGCGCGCTCTGCGGGCTCCCGTGTCCAGTTCGTGCCAGAGCAGCGGATTGGCGGCCAGGGTCAGTGGATCGACTTCGACCCGGCGGCCCCGGGCGTCCTTGAGCACGATCCGCTGGGCGATGCCGTCACGGCGGGCGACCTGGGTCAGCAGATCGGTGCTGACGCGGCGTTCGCCCAGCAGCCCGCGCACCGAGAGCCAGTCGCGGCCCACGCTCACCCGGGGCGGGAAGAGGACGGCGAAGAGGGTGAGCGAAAGGCCGGTCCACAGGGCGGAGCGGACCGCGGTGAGCGTGGCCGCGGCGAGGTCCACCGTGTGGAGGAGGACGAGAAGGCTGAGGGCGCAGAAGACCGCGGCCCACAGATCGACCATCCAGCGGCGGTCCTCGGCGAGCACGGTCCGCTCCGCCTCGCCGCTCCCGTGCTCCGGGCCGGACGCACCACCCCTCCGGCCGGACGCACCGCCCTCCCGACCGAACATCCCGGCCTCCCCGCCGGACGTCCCCGGCTCCCCGTTCTCGGATTCCATGGCCGGGACGGTAGGCCCGGAGCGGCGCCCGCGTCTGCACCGTGCGCAACCCCCTGACGGATGCTGACGGATTCCGTACGCCACGCGTCAATGTCGTGTGAAGACCGGCCGCCACGGCGCAAGGGTTGCGACAAGAGGGCATGAGCGGCGAAATGCCCGCCCTCACTCTGAGGCTGCCCGCACCCCACCCCCGGGGCATCCCCAGCCGGAGGTACGCCGATCCCCATGACCACTCCGCCCGTGCTCTCCAACTCTCCCGGCGCCACGCCCGGAGACACGCCAGGCGCCACGCCCGGGGGCCTGCCCGGCGGCACGTCCGGGGGCCCGGCCGTGCCGTCCCCCGTGCCCAGGGTTCCCCGGGGCGACCGGCACCGGCTCACCGCCGTGCAGGGGCTGGCCGCTCTCTCTCTGGACGCGATGGCGTCGGTGGCTTACGGGCCGGAGGCCATCGTGCTCGTCCTGGCCGCCGCCGGGGGTGTCGGACTCGGCTTCACCCTGCCGGTCACGCTCGCGATCGCCGTACTGCTCGCCGTGCTCGTCGCCTCCTACCGCCAGGTGATCGCGGCGTTCCCGAACGGCGGCGGCTCGTACGCCGTCGCCCGCGCGCATCTGGGCAAGCGCACCGGGCTGGTCGCCGCCGCCTCGCTCGTCCTCGACTACGTCCTGAACGTCGCGGTCTCCGTCACGGCGGGCGTCGCGGCCCTCACCTCCGCCTTCCCCTCCCTCTACGACGACCGGCTGCCGCTGTGCCTCGGTGTGCTCATCCTGGTCACCGGGGTGAATCTGCGGGGCATCGTCGACTCGGCGAAGGCGTTCATCGTCCCGACGGCGGTCTTCATCGGCTCGATCCTCACCCTGATCGTGGTGGGTCTCTTCCGCAGCGCCCCGGTGTCCACGGAGGCCGCCGCCGGCCATGCCTCAGCGCTCGGCGAGAACGCGACGACGGTCGGCGCGCTGCTGCTCATCAAGGCGTTCGCCTCCGGCTGTTCGGCGCTGACCGGGGTCGAGGCCGTCGCCAACGCCGTACCGTCCTTCCGCGCCCCGGCCGCGCGGCGCGCGCAGCGCACCGAGGTCGCGCTGGGCGGGCTGCTCGGAGTGATGCTGATCGGGCTCTCGGTCCTCATCGGCCGCTTCCATCTCCAGCCGGTGGAGGGCGTCACCGTCCTGGCCCAGCTCGCGGACGCCTCGCTCGGCCACAACTGGGGTTTCTATGTGGTGCAGTTCGCGACGGTCGTCCTGCTGGCGCTGGCCGCGAACACCTCGTTCGGCGGGCTCCCGGTGCTGATGGCGCTGCTGGCCCGCGACGACTATCTCCCGCATGTCTTCCGGCTGAAGGCCGACCGGGAGGTGCACCGTCACGGGGTGCTGGCCCTGGCCGCCGTCGCGGGGCTGCTGCTCCTGTTCTCCGGTGGCGACACCAACACCCTGGTCCCGCTCTTCGCGATCGGCGTCTTCGTCGGCTTCACCATCTGCCAGACCGGCATGGTGATCCACTGGCGTACGGAACGGTCCGCGGGCTGGCGGCGCAAGGCGGCCCTCAACGGGCTGGGCGCGGTGCTCACCGGGGTGAGCGCCGTCGTCGTCACGGCCACGAAATTCACCGAGGGGGCCTGGCTGATCGTGGTCGCGCTGCCCGTGCTGGTGCTGCTCTTCGAGCGCATCCACCGGGCGTACGCGACGATCGGCGAGCGGCTGGGGCTCGGCCTGGTGCCGGACGCCCCGCACCGGGACCGTTCGCTCGTCATCGTCCCCGTATCGCGTCTGTCCCGGCTGACCTGCGAGGCGGTGAACGCGGCGGTGTCCCTGGGGGACGAGGTGCGGGCCGTGACGGTCAGCCATCCCGACGACGAGGACCAGGAGGAGACCAGGGAGCTGCGGCGGGACTGGGAGCTGTGGAATCCGGGGGTGGAACTGGTGGAGCTGCACTCGGCGCACCGCACGATCGGCAGACCGGTGTCGGAGTACGTCCGCAAGGTCTATCAGTACCACCCGGGTACGCGGGTCACCGTGCTGATACCCGAGGTGGAGCCGGACCGGCTGTGGCAGCGGCTGCTGCGGAACCGGCGCGGGGCGGTGCTGGCGCACGCGGTACGCCGGGACACGGAGGCGGTGATCTGCCGGCTGCGGTTCCGGCTCGCCACCACCACCTCCTCCGCCGAACTCCGGCGGCCGGCCCGGGACCGCTTCCCCCGGCCGCCGGCCTGACCCCCGGGGCCGGGCCGGAGCACCCCCGACCGGCGGCACGCCCTGGACCCCGCCTCCCCGGGCTCGGCGCCCCGAGCCCGAACCCCTAACCCCGAACCCCAGGTTCGGAGCCCGAACCCGGAGCCCGAACCCCCGGCCGCCCCGAACCCCCGGCCGGGGTCTCTCACATCGCCGCCTCCGCCGGAGCGCCTCCCCGCAGCAGGGCGGCACCCAGCGGGGTCAACGTGTGCAGGACAGCGTTGCCATGACGTAGCGTCAGGACCAGGCCCGCGTCCCGCAGGACCGCCGCGTGCTGGCTGGCGGAGGCGAGCGACACCCCCGCCCTGCGGGCCAGTTCGCTGGTCGTACAGCCGTAGCGGATGGCCTGGAGGATGGCGGACCGGGTGTGGCCGACGAGCCGTCCGAGGGAAGGCCCCAGCGAGGGGCCCGCCGTGTCGCCGAAGGCGGGGTCGGGGGCGTGGGCGGCGGGGTAGACGAGGACGGGCGGGAGGGTGGCGTCGCGGTAGACCACGGGGGTGCCCCGGCAGAAGAACGACGGCTGGAGCAGCAGCCCCCGCCCGTTCAGCCGCAGGTCGCGGTCGACGGGGTAGTCCGCCTCCAGAATCGGTGCCTTCCACCGCAGCACGGGCGGTAAGGAGCCGAGCAGTTTCCCCGCGCCGCCGTCGAGCAGCGCCCTGCCGCGTACGGCGCGGTCCGCTTCGACCCTGGCCTGTATCTGCGCCCAGTACGGCTCGATCGCGGCCCGGTGATAGCTGCGCAGCACCGTGACGAGCCGGGTGAGCGATTCGGCCCCGCCATCGGCGAGCCCGGTGAGCCGGCCGAACTGCTCGGCGGCCCGCCCCGCAGCCCGCCCGGCCGCGCGGCCGGCCGCCCGCCCCGCTGACGCCAGAGTCAGTTCGGAATGGAGCCGCTCGGACGCGGTGGCCCGTATCGCCTCAAGTCCCGCATCGAGCCCGCCGGAGCCTTCCGGCGGCGTCAGAAAATCGGGAAAGTATCCCTTGGGCGGCACCAGCGCTGCCAGCAGGTTTGCTTCACCGTTCAACCGCGTCCGGGTTTCCGAACGCCATTCGCCGAACATCTGAGCGCGTCGCCGCTCTCTCAATCGATGAAAGCTGAGAATCGTTTCCCACAACGCATCCGGTCTGACGGCCATTCGCACTCTGGCCAGATCCTCGCCAGTGAAATGGATACGCAGCACTGAACCCCCACTGTTGCACCCGCAATCGCCCCCACCACTGAGTATGCATGCCATCACAACCGGTCACCACGGTGTTTCAGCCAGAGTTGAAATGTCTCGCCGGGGCCGGGTGCGAACCGAAAGGCTGTACAGCGTCGGGCAGGTTCCTTCTGTCTCCGATGGATGTGACGAGGACCGTGGGGGGCTTCGCACATCCGGCGGCGGGTGACAGACGGTGCGGCTCCCTGTCCGACGTGGGTAATGGGGCGCGGCCCGTGGATGGGGATCCACAGGCCGC
>NZ_JBSGUP010000153.1:0-14112 GCF_053607985.1 Streptomyces sp. NPDC055078 | reverse complement strand
GGACGGGGCCGGCCCCGTCCGACTGACCTGAACCCTGCGCGCGGGTCGGGTCGGCTCTCCCGGCGCGTGTCCGGCCGGGTGTCCGGGGCATGGGTCCGGGCGACCGTCCCGGGGTCGTACGTCGGCATGTCCACGCACATACTGAGCTGGCACCCGCGGATACGGGACGGCGCACGCCGGAGCGAGGCGCGAGAGCGAGGCACGAGAGCGAAACGGCGAAGCCAGACAGCGAAGCCAGACAGCGGAGCAGAACGGCGGAGCAGGGCAGCAGAGCAAGGCAGCAGAGCAGGGCGGGCAAGGAGCGAGAGGGAGCGAGGCAGCGCGTGGTGGCGGAGCCGGAAGGCCCGAAGGGCCCGGGGCCGGAGGCGGCTCCCGGCCCGGAGGACCGCAAGCCCCAGTCCGACGAGGCACACAGCGCCTTCGCCCCGCCGGCCGGTGTCGGGCGTCCCGAGGCCCCTGAGGAGGACCAGCCGACCTCGGAGTTCGCACTCCCGCCGGGCGCCGCGACCGAGACCTCGCCGCCCGAACCGGAGGGCTCCGCGTTCGCCCCGCCGAGCACCTACCGCGCCAAGCGCTCACCGCCCCTGTTCACCCCCGCGCAGGGCATCCCCGCGGTCAGTCTGACCAAGGACGCTCCCTGGCAGGACCGGATGCGGGCGATGCTGCGGATGCCGGTGGGCGAGCGGCCGGTGCCGGAGCTGGTGCAGCGGCACGACGAGGCCGGTCCCGCCGTCCCCCGGGTGCTCGACCTGACGCTGCGTATCGGGGAACTGCTGCTCGCGGGTGGTGAGGGCGCCGAGGACGTCGAGGCGGCGATGTTCGCCATCTCGCGCTCGTACGGACTCGACCGCTGCGAGCCGACCGTGACCTTCACCCTGCTGTCGATCACCTACCAGCCGTCGCTGGTGGACGACCCGGTGACGGCGAACCGGACCGTACGCCGCCGGGCCACCGACTACACCCGGCTGGCCGCGGTCTACCGGCTGGTGCATGACATCAGCTCGACGGAGACCGAGATCACGCTGGAGGAGGCGTACCGCCGGCTCGCGGAGATCCGCCGTAACCGGCACCCCTTCCCCGGCTGGGCGCTGACGGCGGCGAGCGGGCTGCTGGCCGGGGCGGCTTCGGTACTGGTCGGCGGCAATGTGGTGGTGTTCCTGGCGGCGGCGATCAGCGCCATGCTCGGCGACCGGCTGGCGTGGCTGTGCGCGGGGCGCGGGCTGCCGGAGTTCTACCAGTTCGTCACGGCGGCCATGCCCCCGGCGGCGATGGGCGTCGCACTGACGCTCTCCCCGCTGGATGTGCGCGCCTCCGCGGTGATCACCGGTGGGCTGTTCGCGCTGATCCCGGGGCGGGCGCTGGTCGCGGGTGTCCAGGACGGTCTGACGGGTTTCTACATCACCGCCGCCGCCCGGCTGCTCGAAGTGGGCTATCTGATCGTCGGCATCGTCATCGGCGTGCTGAGCGTGCTCTATCTGGGTCTCGCCCTGGGCGCGGGCCTCACCCCGGAGACGGCCCTGCACGCCGTGGAGCGCCCGGAGGTGCAGCTGCTGGCGGCGATGGGGCTCTCGCTGTGCTTCGCCGTACTGCTCCAGCAGGCCCGCGACACCGTACTGCTGGTGACGCTGAACGGCGGGGTCGGCTGGGTGGTGTACGGGGCCCTCGCCCACACCGCCGATGTGCCGCCGGTCGCGGCGACGGCCGCCGCCGCCGGTCTGGTGGGTCTGTTCGGGCAGATGCTCTCCCGGTACCGGTTCGCCTCCGCGCTGCCCTATGTCACCGCCGCGATCGGGCCGCTGCTGCCCGGCAGCGCGACCTACTTCGGGCTGCTGGCGATCGCGCAGGGCGACCTGAACACCGGGCTCGCCTCCCTGTCCACGGCCGCCGCGCTGGCGCTGGCCATCGCGATCGGGGTGAATCTGGGGGGCGAGATCTCCCGGCTGTTCATCAGGGTCCCGGGCGGCGCGGTCCCCGCCGAGCCCCGGCGCGCGGCGAAGCGGACCCGAGGGTTCTGACGGCTGTCCCCCAGGGCGTGCTGCCGGTACGGGCGCGTCCCGCAGGGCGTGGCACCGGTACGGCGGCGGTACCCCGCCCGGGCGGACCGGACGGGGGCGCGGCCTCCGCCACGAGCCGGCGGTCAGCGCTTGGCGTGCCGGCCGCGCGGCGGCTGGGCCGGCGGCTGGGGCTGGGCCGGCGGCTGGGCGCCCGGCTCCGACGCCGTCCTGAGGGCTTCCTTCTTGTTCTTGGAGCGGGCCCGCAGCACCTCGATGACGATCGGCAGCACCGAGATCAGCACGATCAGGATGAGGATCTTCTCGATGTGCTCATGCACAAAGTCGATCTTGCCGAGAGCCGCGCCGAGCACGGTGACGCCCGCGCCCCAGAGCACCCCGCCGATGATGTTGTAGGTGATGAACGAGCGGTAGTTCATCCGGCTCACACCGGCGATGATCGGTGTGAAGGTCCGCACGATGGGCACGAAGCGCGCCAGGACCAGCGACTTGGGGCCGTACTTCTCGAAGAACTCGTGCGCCTTCTCGACGTTCTCCTGCTTGAACAGCCGGGAGTCGGGGCGCTTGAAGAGGGCGGGGCCGACCTTGCGGCCGAAGAGATAGCCGACCTGGTCGCCCACGACGGCGGCGATCACGATGAGGGTGCAGACCAGCCACAGCGGGGTGTCCAGCTTCCCCGTGGTCACCAGCAGACCCGTGGTGAACAGCAGCGAGTCGCCCGGCAGGAAGAAGCCGATGAGGAGTCCGGATTCGGCGAAGACGATGACCAGGACACCGATCAGGCCGAACGTGTTGATCAGATAGTCCGGGTCCAGCCAGCTCGGTCCGAGCGCAAGGGTAGTCACGAGGTCCGGGCTCCAAGAGTCATAGATCGGGCGAACGGCGATCGGCGAAGTCGGCCGTCGTCCAACGCTATCAACGCATCGGCCCCGCTCCGCGTTCCCAAGGTGCTCCCAGGATGCACTGTGCACGAGCCGGTACAAAGCTGTCGCTCCAAGGCCCCCGGAGGAAGACGGACGAAGGCATACGAAGACAGATGAAGACAGACTTCGCGGACATCGGGGGGGTCCGGGCGGTGTGACAGTGCCGCACCCGGACGTACGGATGCGTCCGCCCGGGTGGGTGTCCGGGCCCGGGCGGACCTCCCGCGTTGCGGCCGGGTCGCGCCCGTACGAGCCTGAGCCGGGACGCCCGTACGGGCACGGGCGCCGGAAGTGCCCCCGTACGGCACGAGGACGCGGAAGTGCCCCTCAGGGCACGCGGAAAGCACCCGGGCGCCACCCGGCAATTGCCCGTTCGGCACGCGGACGCGGAAAGGCGGCAGGCCCATGCCACTCCACCAGGGCACGGACGGACGCTCCTCCCGGGGGCAGGAGCAGCGCAGGCTGTCCATGAACCCGTTCTACGGGGAGGCCGACCCGGTCAGCGGTATGACGGCGGCCCCGCCGACGCACCGGCTGCCCGACGGGCCGCTGCCGCCCATGACGGCGTACAAACTCGTCCACGACGAGCTGATGCTCGACGGGAACTCCCGGCTCAACCTGGCCACCTTCGTCACCACCTGGATGGAACCGCAGGCCGGGGTGCTGATGGGCGAGTGCCGGGACAAGAACATGATCGACAAGGACGAGTACCCGCGCACGGCCGAGCTGGAACGGCGCTGTGTGGCCATGCTCGCTGACCTCTGGAACGCCCCGGACCCCACCGCCGCCGTGGGCTGCTCCACCACCGGGTCCAGCGAGGCGTGCATGCTCGCCGGGATGGCCCTCAAACGCCGCTGGGCCGCCCGTAACGCCGACCGCTACCCGGGCACCGCCCGGCCCAATCTCGTCATGGGCGTGAATGTCCAGGTCTGCTGGGACAAGTTCTGCAACTTCTGGGAGGTGGAGGCCCGCCAGGTCCCGATGGAGGGCGACCGGTTCCATCTCGACCCAGGGGCCGCCGCCGATCTCTGCGACGAGAACACCATCGGCGTCGTCACCGTCCTCGGCTCGACCTTCGACGGGTCGTACGAGCCGGTCGCCGAGGTCTGTGCCGCGCTGGACGCCCTTAAGGAGCGCACCGGGCTGGACATCCCCGTCCATGTCGACGGCGCGTCCGGGGCGATGATCGCGCCGTTCGTCGACGAGGACCTGGTCTGGGACTTCCGGCTGCCGCGGGTCTGCTCCATCAACACCTCCGGCCACAAGTACGGCCTGGTCTACCCGGGCGTCGGCTGGGCGCTGTGGCGCTCGTCCGCCGAACTGCCCGAGGACCTGGTCTTCCGGGTCAACTACCTGGGCGGTGACATGCCCACCTTCGCCCTCAACTTCTCCCGCCCCGGCGCCCAGGTGGTCGCCCAGTACTACACCTTCCTGCGGCTGGGTCGCGACGGCTACCGGGCCGTCCAGCAGACCTCCCGGGACGTCGCCCGGGGCCTGGCCGACCGGTTCGCCGCCATCGACGAGTTCCGGCTGCTCACCCGGGGCGACGAACTGCCCGTCTTCGCCCTGACGACCGCGCCCGGAGTGACCAACTTCGATGTCTTCGACGTCTCGCGCCGACTGCGCGAACAGGGCTGGCTGGTGCCCGCGTACACCTTCCCCGCGAACCGTGAGGACCTCTCCGTCCTGCGCGTCGTCTGCCGCAACGGCTTCTCCGCGGACCTCGCGGCGCTGCTGATGGAGGACATGGACAAACTGCTTCCGGAGCTGCGCCGCCAGTCGGAGCCCCTGGCCAGGGACAGCGCGGCGGCCACCGCGTTCCACCACTGACGAAGTGAGGCTCAGCTGTCGCCGGGGGCGCTGATGAAGGCGGCGCCGGTCTCTGCCATCCGCTCGACCGCATAGGCCGGGTCGAGCAGCGCCTCGGGGGTGTGGATGCCCGGTGTGACGGCTTCGCCGCGCAGCCCGAGCAAGCGCTCGACGCCGAGGGCGATGCCGGTTGCGGTCAGGGGGCGCTGCCCTGCCGGGTGGACCAGGTGGCGGCTCGTCCTGATCGGTGCACCCCCTCGGTCTGCGCCTTGGAGGTCGATCCGGACCTCGAAGGAAGCGGGTTCGCCGCGGCGTCGGCCCGCGGATTCGCCGACGGCGAAGTCGAAGCGGACGTTGGGCGCATCCGTCGCGTGGGCGAGGCTTGGTACGTCGAGGACGGCGATGCTCTGGCCGGGCAGATCGGTGCCGTCGGTACTGCGCACATCCGCCTGTGCGTCGGGGCCGGTGACCCAGGTGAAGACGCCGTCCCGGCGCACAAGTCCCGCCGATGTGGCAGTGGACCACCGCTGTAGATCCGCTAGTCCCGCGGGCCCGCCGGTGTCCAGTTCGTCCAGTACGGCACTGATCCGGATGGTGTCGATCCGGTCGAACCGCCGGGCCGAGTGCAGTGCCGCGAGGACGACGGCACCGGCGCAGTAGTGGCTGGCCACCAGGATCGGCGCGGCGTTTGCCCGCTGGGCGCCCGCGACGACCTCCGGCGCGATGTCCACCAGACCGCTGGAGATGCTGAGGTACGGCAGCCCGCGATGCTGCGCATAGCGCAGCCCGTGCAGGTGGTCGTCCCAGAGCGCGGCGACCACCGCCGAGTGGTCGCGGCCGGCCGGGAGGCCGAGATCGCCGCGCCGCAGATCGATGGTCACGGCCGTCGCGGCGCCGAGTTCGTCGGCCACCCGCTGTGCGCGATCGATGTCACGACCCGCGATGGTCAGCGGCAGTGCCGGGTGCCATTGGCGCAGGAGTGCGGCGGCCCCCGTGCCCGCCTGGCCCGTACCACCCAAGATCAGTACCGATTCCGGCTGTCCCACTGTGGGTTCCCTTCACATCCATGAAGCTACATTTTGTAACCTACGTTTTGTAGCTTAGATTGGAGTGAGAACGCAAGGGAGGGCCATGGCCACCACACCGATCCGCCTGTCCAAGCAGGCCAGGCGGGAGCAGCTGCTCGACACCGCCGTGGCGATCGTGCGCACTCAGGGCGCCGATGGCCTGACGCTGGTCACCCTCGCGGAGGAAGCCGGGGTGAGCAGACCGATCGCATACGACCACTTCGCCACTCGCCCCGGCCTCCTGCTCGCGCTCTACCGACGGCTCGACGAACGCCACCGGGCCGCGATCACCCAGTCGTTGCGGGACGCCGCACCCAGCGCCGGCGAGGTCGCCCGCGTCATCAGCACCGCCTACTTCGCCTGCGCCACCGACATGCCGGAACTCAGCGCCGTTTCCGCCGCGCTGAAAGGAAACCCGGACATGCGGGCGATCCAGCACGAGTTGACCGACAGCTACGCGGACCTGATGGCCACCGCGCTGCTGCCGTACTCCGGCCTCGCGCCCCAAGCCCTCCGGCTGCGGTGCGTCGGCGTGCTGGGTGCGGCCGAGGCGATCGCCGCCGAGCTGAACCGGGAGCGGGCAACCGACGGCGAAGCGGTCACCGCGTTGACCGACCTGATCGTGGGCGGCCTCGACGCCAGGGCCGACCGTTAGGCACGGTTTCTTGGATCTGCTGTCGGCGTACGGACTTTTCCTCCCCAGCTACGTACGGAACGGTGCGCCGGACCACCTGGGCTCCCAGCAGCGGCCCTTCGTCGCCGCCCACGCCCGGCAGGGCCCACCGCACCCCGGCGCCCGGTACTCAGTCGCTGAGCCTGCGGAACCTCCCCACCGCCAGCGGGAAGAAGATCCCCACCAGCACCAGCGGCCACACCACCGCCATCAGCACCCCGTGGTCGGCCAGCCAGGAGGTGCCGACGTCGAGGCCGGAGAGGTCGCGGACCGAGGTCGCGGTCGCTGACAGCGGGTTCCACTGGACGGCGGCGCCGAGCCAGCCGGGCATGGAGTCCACCGAGGCGAAGGCGTTGGAGAAGAAGCCGACCGGCCAGATCAGGATCTGGGCCGCCTGCACCATCTCGGGTTTGCCCGCGACCATGGCCAGATGGATGCCGATCCAGAGCATCGCGAACCGCAGCAGGAGCAGCAGCCCCACCGCCCCCAGCAGAGCCATGAAACCGCCCTGCCAGCGCCAGCCGATCGCGTGCCCGATCCCGATCATCGGTACCAGGCCGATCGCCGACATCATCATGTCGGCCGCGCTCCGGCCGACCAGCACCGCGGAGTCGGCCATCGGCAGGGACCGGAAGCGGTCGATGACTCCCTTGTTGAGGTCCTGGGTCACCGCCGTCAGGGTGGCGTCCAGGCCGAACGTCATGGTGAGCGCGAGCATGCCGGGCATCAGATAGTTGATGTACGAGCCCTCGACGGCCCGGCCGCCGCCCATCAGATAGGCGAACATCAGCAGCATCATCACCGGGAAGGCGAGCCCGATGGCGATCTGCATCGGCTGCCGCGCCCAGTGCGCCAGCTCGCGCCGGGTCATGGTCCACGAGTCGGTCAGTACGTGCGTGCTCAAGCGGGAACCCCCTTGGTGAGCTGGAGAAATACCTCGTCGAGGGTGGGGCGGCGGACGGCGATGTCCTCCGCCTCGATACCGGCGGTCTCCAGTGCCCGTACGGTCTCGGTCAGCGCGGCCATCCGGTCGGCGACGGCCATGCTGACCAGCCGCCTGTCCTCGTCGATGACGGCGTCGTGCCCGAACGGCAGCAGAGCCGCCACCACCACGAGATCGGCCGCGTCCCGCAGGACCACATCGATCCGGTCGCCGCCGAGCTTCGCCTTGAGGTCGTCGGCGGTGCCGTCCGCGACGACCCGGCCGGTGTCGATGACCGAGATCCGGTCGGCGAGCTGATCGGCCTCCTCCAGGTACTGCGTGGTCAGCAGGACGGTCGTGCCCCCGCCGACCAGCGAGCGCACCGCGCTCCACACCTCCGCGCGCCCGCGCGGGTCGAGCCCGGTGGTGGGCTCGTCCAGGAACAGCACCTCGGGGTCGGTGATCAGCGAGGCCGCCAGATCGAGGCGTCTGCGCATTCCGCCGCTGTACTGCTTGACCGCCTTGCGGCCCGTGTCCGCGAGGCCGAACCGCTCCAGCAGCTCATCGGCCCGGGTGCCGGCCCGGCGGGCGCCGAGGTGGTGGAGCCGCCCGAACATCTCCAGGTTCTGCCGGCCGCCCAGCTCCTCGTCGAGGGCCGCGTGCTGGCCGAGCAGGCCGATCCGCCGCCGGACCTGGGCCGCCTCGGTGCGGACGTCGTACCCGGCGACGCGCACCTCGCCCTCGTCGTGCCGCAGCAGCGTCGCCATGATCCGTACGGCGGTGGTCTTGCCCGCGCCGTTGGGGCCGAGCACCCCGTGGACCGTGCCCCTGGCCACCGCCAGGTCCAGGCCGTCCAGCGCCGCCTTCTCCCCGTACCGCTTCCGTGCTCCCGCGACGGTGATCGCGTCCGTCATCCGGCTCCCTTCACACACCCGTACCCATTAGTCAAAATTGACTAGGTGGATGAAGGTAGCACCGGATCAGTCACTCGTCAAACTTGATTAATGCTCGTCGCCGTCGTGCCGCACATCCGTGGCGTACGGGTTCTCCTCGCCCTCGCCCAGCACCCCGACGAACGGCTCACCCTCCGCGTCGAAGGTGTACGCACCCGCCTCGATCCGCTGGATCAGGCCGCGCGTCCACTCCATCCCGCTGTCGGCGGACGACACCCAGAGGTTCATGATCTCGCCGATGTGCCCCAGCGACTCCGGCCCGTCCGCGGGTGTGTAGTACTCGGTCACCCCCGACCGCCAGTCCTCCATGGCGCGCACCCGCTCCTTCAGCAGTTCCACCGCCTCCCCGCGCGGGAGGTGGACGATGAACCCGACCGCCGCCGAGAGCGTGTCCATCTTCTGGTCGTAGCGGACCAGCGCCTCCCGCAGCAGCCGGAAGAACTCCGCCTCGCCCTCGCCGGTGATCTCGTACTCGGTGCGCGGCGGGCCGCCGGCCGTGGACGGCGCGATCTCATGCGCGCGGAGCATGCCCTGCTTCGCCAGTTGCTTGAGCGCGTGGTAGATCGAGCCCGGCTTGGCGTTGGACCACTCGTGCGCGCCCCAGTACTCCAGGTCGTTGCGGATCTGATAGCCGTGCGCCCGCCCATGCTGGCGTACGGCTCCGAGGACCAGCAGACGGATCGCTGACATCGGCCGGTACTCCCTTCTATTCAACTTTGACTAGGGTAATCAATTTTGACTACGCTGCCAGTATGACCGAGAAGACGATCCCGCTGCTGCCCTGCCGGACCGAGCTGATCCAGGAACTGGTCGACTTCTACACCGCGCTGGGCTTCGAGACGACGTTCCGGCAGAAGTCTCCGTACGCCTATGTCGTGGTCGAGCGCGGCGAGGTGGAGCTGCAGTTCGGCGGCATGAAGGAGTACGACCCCGCGGAGTCGTACTCCGGCTGCTATGTGCTGACCGACGACGTCGAGACGCTGTACGGCGCCTTCCGTACGGGCCTTAAGGCCGCGTACGGGCGCATCCCCAGCCGCGGTCTGCCGCGCATCGGGCCGCTGAAGGACATGTCGTACGGGGTGCGGCAGTTCCTGATGACCGACCCGAGCGGCAACTCCATCCGGGTCGGTCAGATGATCAGCGAGGACCAGAGCCACCGGCCCGCGCCCAAGGAGACCTTCGCCCGCGCGCTGCATCTGGCCGATCTCTTCGCGGACTCCAAGGAGGATCTCACGGGGGCCGCGAAGATCGTCGACCGGGCGCTGGGGCTGACGGACGAGCGGCCCACCCCCGTACAACTGCTGCGGCTGCTGGTGCTGCGCGGGGACATCGCGCAGCGGCTGGGGGACGAGGAGCTGGCGCGGGAGATGCTGGAGCGGGCCGCGGCGGTCGGCCTCACCGATGAGGAGCGGGAGTCGGTGCGCGATCAGCTGAACCGGCTGGTGGAACTCCGGACTGGGTGACACCCGCGCCCGGAGCCGGGCCGGGCGGTCCGCGCGCCGGGCCGTACCGTACGGGTTCGACCCGATCCGCGCCGGGCCGTACCGTTCGGGTCCGACCCGACCCGCGCCGGGCCGTGTTCAGCCGCGCCTGCCCGGGCCTCCCGCTCTGCGGGACAGCCCTCAGCCCCAGCTCTCGCCGCGCTCCAGCGCCACCAGCTCGAACGCCGTCCTGCCGTCCAGCGACTCCCGGATGATGTCCGCGTGCCCGGCGTGCCGGCCGATCTCCTCCACCAGATGGATCAGCAGCCAGCGCATCGACACCCGGCCCTCCTTGGGGAACCAGGGGGCCTCGGGCAGCGGGAAGGTGTCGTTGAGGCTGGAGACGGAGTGGATGAACTCCGCCGTCTCCTTGGCGACCGTGTCCCAGAACTCCAGCGTCTCGGGAATCGTCTCCCCGTCGACCAGCCGGAAGCTGTCCCCCCAGGTCTCCTCCGTGCGCTGCCTTTCATTGAGCTTCTGCTGGGCCATCCGCAGCCAGTTCAGCTCGGTCTCCGCCACATGCTTGAGCAGCCCGGACAGCGACAGCTCACTGGCGCTCGGGTGGCTCGCGGCCTGCTCCTCGGTGAGTCCGATCACCGAGCGGCGGACCGCGCCGCGCTGGGCTTCGACGAAGGAGAGGAGCGCGCCGCGCTCATCGCCAGGGGCCTCTGCGGGAACGTGCGTCACCATGGTGTCCACCCTTCAGGCTGGTTCGAGGAGAGCGTCCCGCTCTCCTCCCGACACCGCAAACGCTAGGGGTCATTGCGGACAGGCTCTGTCCGCAATGACCCTGTCCGCCATGACTCTGTCCGCGATGACGCGCGAACGCCAGGGGTCCGCTGTCCCTGAGGACGTTCCGCTGTCCCTGAGGACGTTCCGCTGTCCCTGAGGACGTTCCGCCGTTCCTGAGAACGTTCAGAACGGGAACTGCGAGCGCCCGTACTGCACCGAGATCCACTTCTGGGTGGTGAACGCCTCGATCATCGATTCGCCGTTCAGCCGTCCGCTGCCGGAGTGCTTCTCGCCGCCGAAGGGGACGATGGGCTCGTCGTGGACCGTGCTGTCATTGATATGGATCATGCCGGTGTCGATCCGCTTGGCGATCCGCACACCACGCGCGATATCGGCGGTGTGCACGGCACCGCTCAGCCCGTACGGGGTGTCATTGGCGATCCGGACCGCCTCGTCCTCCCCGTCGAACGGCAGGATCAGCGCCACCGGGCCGAAGATCTCCTGGCCCAGCACCGGGGAGTCCGCCGGGATGCCCGTCAGTACCGAGGGCTCCACCAGGGTGCCCTCGGCGCCGCCGTGCAGCAGGGCGGTGGCGCCCGCTTCGACCGACTGGCGCACCAGCGCGGTGACGGCGTCGGCCTGTCCGACATTGATCAGCGGGCCGATATGGGTCGTGGGGTCGGCCGGGTCGCCCACCTTGAGCGTGCGCACCTTGGCGACGAACTTCTCGGTGAACTCCCGCTCGACCGAGCGGTCCACCAGAATCCGGTTGGCGGCCATACAGACCTGGCCCTGATGGACGTAGCGGCTGAAGACCGCCGCGTCGACGGCGTAGTCGATATCCGCGTCGTCGAGCACGATCAGCGCGCTGTTGCCGCCCAGCTCCAGGATCGCGCGCTTGAAGTTGGCCGCGCAGACGGTGGCCACATGCCGGCCGACCTTGTCCGAGCCGGTGAAGGAGATCGCCTTGGGCACGGGGTGCTCGATCAGCGCGTCGCCGATCTCGGCTATGTCGGTGATGACGACATTCAGCAGGCCCGGCGGCAGTCCCGCGTCCTCGAAGACCTTGCCCACCAGCGAACCGCCGCAGATCGGGGTGTTCTGATGCGGCTTGAGCACCACGCCGTTGCCGAGGGCCAGCGAGGGCGCGACCGACTTGATCGACAGCAGGAAGGGGAAGTTGAAGGGGCTGATCACCCCGACGACACCGACCGGCAGCCGGTAGACATGGTTCTCCTTGCCGTCGACCGGCGAGGGAAGAATCCTTCCTTCGGGCCGCAGCGCCAGCTGGATCGCCTCGCGCAGGAACTCCTTGGCGAGATGCAGCTCGAATCCGGCCTTGATGTGGGTGCCGCCCAGCTCCGCGACGATCGCCGCGGTGATCTCCTGCTCGCGCTCCTCGATGATGCGCAGCGCGCTCTCGAAGACGGCCCGCCGGCCGTAGGGGCTGGTCTCGCCCCAGGCGACCTGGGCGCGCTCGGCGGCGCGGTACGCCTGGTCCACTTCCGCCGCGGTGGCCACGGTGATCGAGGCGAGCTTCTCCCCGTCGTACGGATTGAAATCGATGATGTCCCAGGAGCCGCTCCCGGGCCTCCACTCGCCATCGATGTACTGGTAGGCCAGCTCGGTGAACAAGGACATAGAACTCGATTCCTCACCCGTCGTCGGAACCTCGCAAACACGCGCCTGATGCCACGTAACTATACTTGCGCTTTACGTGAGTTGGAGTAGACCACGCAGCACATCACGACTCTCGGCCGCGTCCGGGCTGTCCTCCTGGAGGCGCTCCATCACCCTTTCGTACTGGGCGACTTCTTCCCTCTTGTCCAGATAGAGCGCACTGGTCAGCTGCTCCAGATAGACGATGTCCGACAGGTCCGACTCCGGAAAGCGCAGCATCGCGAACGCACCGCTCTCGCCCGCATGGCCGCCGAAGCTGAAGGGCATGATCTGGAGCGTGACATTCGGCTGCTCGGAGATCTCGATCAGATGCTTCAACTGACCCTGCATCACCGCGCGATCGCCGTAGGGGCGGCGCAGCGCCGCCTCGTCCAGGACCGCGTGGACCCGGGGCGCGCGCTCGGACACCAGCAGCTTCTGGCGCTCCAGCCGAAGTGCGACCCGCCGGTCGACATCGGCCTGGGGAGCGTTCGGCTGCCCCCGGGTGACGACGGCATGGGCGTACGCCTCGGTCTGGAGGAGGCCGTGGACGAACTGCACCTCGTAGAGCCGGATATAGGAGGCGGCGGCCTCAAGGCCGACATATGTCTGGAACCAGCCGGGCAGGACGTCTCCATAGCTGTGCCACCAGCCGGCGACATTGGCCTCCTTGGCGAGGCCGAGCAGGGCGCCGCGCTCCAGTTCGTCCGCGACTCCGTAGAGCGTCAGCAGATCCTCGACGTCCCGGGCCTTGAAACTCACCCTGCCCAACTCCATACGGCTGATCTTTGACTCCGATGCGCGGATCGAGTATCCGGCTGCCTCCCGGGTGATGCCGCGCGACTCGCGCAGCCTCCTCAACTGAGAGCCCAGCAGGATGCGCCGCACCACGGATCCACCACCCGGCTCTTCGGCCCACGACTGGCTTGCGGTCACGACTCCAACCCTCCCCATATCTCTCATCCCCTTGCACCCGTGCTGTTCGGCTGGACCGGCGCTGTTCGGCGTCCCGGGTGCCGCCGTCTCTACAGGGTGAGGTACCCCCCGCACCCCAAGAGCGCGATTCTGCCACCAAAACACTTCAGCGAGTACTCATTCGGTTACGGATATGGGAAGCGCTTGGGAAGACCATGAATCGCCATGGAGAAAGATATGACCAACAACCCCCACGGACAGGGACGTTACGGGCGCGTGCACGTGCATCTGCCCTTGCATCTGCCCTGCGCATTGGGAACCATGGTCCTCGCCGCACCTGCGTGCTCGTTCGTGTTGTAGCGCCACAGCCGCGATTCCCGGGGAGTGCCTCGCATGGGGACGAATGGATCGACCATGCTCAAGCCGTTACGGCAGGGTCCTCCCCTGATCGATCCCGCAAGGGTCTCCAACTCGGCCTCGTGCTCACTGCCCGCCCGCTATGAAGCCGTGCGCGGGGCACGCAAGTTCACGGAATCGACGATGGCGCGGTGGGATCTCGGCGACCGGTTCGACGATGTCGCGCTGGTCGTGTCCGAACTCGTCACCAACGCACTGCGGCACGCCCTGCCCGGCGAGCCCCCCCGAGAGAGCCATGACCCGCCCGTACGGCTGCATCTGATGCGCTGGCCGGGCCGACTGGTGTGCGCGGTGCGCGATCCGAGTCCGGAGATCCCGCAGAGCCCGCAGATCCCGGCGGACTCGTTCGACGGCGACGGCCGTGCCGACGGGGACGAGCCGTGGTTTCCGGACCCTCAGGGCACGGCCGAGTCCGGCCGGGGTCTTTTTCTGGTGGATTCCTTCAGCGACAGCTGGGGGTGGCACCCGCTCGCTGGGGCACCGCACGGAAAGATCGTGTGGGCGCTCTTCCGGCTGGGATAGGCCGGTGTTGAGGCCGGACCCTTGTCG
>NZ_JBSGUP010000152.1:0-14182 GCF_053607985.1 Streptomyces sp. NPDC055078 | reverse complement strand
CCCCGGTCCCGATCAAGGCCCCGCGCTCTGAGCGATCAAGGCCCCCGCCGTGACATCCGTGCGGGGGCCTTCCTGCGTCCTTCCGTGCGGGGGCGGCCCACCGGCGCCCCGGTCGGTTCGCGTCGGCCCGAGGGCCCGGATGAGGTCAAGTCCGGTGCGCGGAAGGAAGGTTGGTCACAAGTGAGGTGTTCTTGTAATGAGCCGAATACCCGGACGTATCACCGGGCGTTGTACAACGTAAGCTGTACCGGTGCTGAATCACGGCAAGTGGGGCGATACGCCCGCACCACCCTGTCCGGCGGGCGGACCCCCCGCAGACGGGACAACCGGCGGCGTGTCCGAAATAGGATGGATTGCATCGGCAGTGTAGAACGGGAGATGTGACGGCAATGATCGAAAATCTCCAGCTCCGCGAGGCTTTCGCCGTCCCTGCACCTGGAAGCCACGTATGACCGGTATCCAGCAGACGCGCCCGGAATCCATCGCGTGCACCACTCTCGACAAGGCCGCGGACGAGAATTTCCCCGTAGCCCCCTTCTTCCTGCCCCGTGCCTGGCGCGGCGATCTGATGGCCGTCTACGGCTACGCACGGCTCGTCGACGACATCGGCGACGGCGATCTCGCGCCCGGCGGCGCGGACGCGCGGGCCCTCGGAGTCGCCCCCGGGGACGCGGACGACCGGCTGATCATGCTCGACGCCTTCGAGGCCGATCTGCGGCGGGTCTTCGACACCGCCGCCGGCGGCGAGGCCCCGCGCCATCCGCTGCTGCGCGCGCTGCGGCCCACCGTACGGGCCCGCTCGCTCACCCCCGGGCCGTTCCTCGGCCTGATCGCGGCCAACCGCCAGGACCAGCTGGTGCGGCGCTATGAGACCTACGAGGAACTCCTCGCGTACTGCGAACTCTCCGCCAACCCCGTCGGCGCGCTGGTGCTCCAGGTCACCGGGACCATGAGCCCCGAGCGGCTGCGGCGCTCCGACGCCGTATGCACCGCGCTCCAGATCATCGAGCACCTCCAGGACGTGTCCGAGGACCTCGCCGCCGACAGAATCTATTTGCCCGCCGACGACATGCGGCGTTTCCATGTCACCGAGGCCGACCTGGCCGCCACGACGGCGAACGCGTCGGTGCGCGCGCTCGTCGCGTACCAAGCGGATCGCGCCCGCCGACTGCTGAATGAAGGCACACCGCTGGTGGGTAGCGTCCACGGCAGGCTGCGGCTGCTGCTCGCCGGATTCGTCGGCGGGGGGCACGCCGCCCTCGGCGCGATCGGGGCGGCCGGATTCGACGTACTGGCCGGACCGCCCAGAGGTGCCAAGGCGCGTCTGCTGCGTGAAGTGGGAGCTGTCTTGCGAAGAGCGCGTAGAGAGGGGTGAGCCGGACCATGGAGGGACCGACACAGCTGTCGGCGCCGGTGCAGGCCGCGTACAGCTACTGCGAAGCGGTCACCGGACAGCAGGCGCGGAACTTCGCCTACGGCATCAGACTGCTGCCGACCGACAAGCGGCAGGCGATGTCCGCGCTGTACGCGTTCTCCCGGCGCGTCGACGACATCGGCGACGGGGCGCTCGCACCGGACGACAAGCGGAAGCGGCTGGAGGCGACCCGGGACCTGCTGGACCGTATCCGCCGGGACGCCGTGCCCGAGGACGACACCGACCCGGTCGCCGTCGCCCTCGCGGACACCGCGCACCGCTTCCCGCTCCCGCTCGGCGGGCTCGACGAGCTGATCGACGGCGTCCTGATGGACGTCCGTGGCGACACCTACGAGACCTGGGACGACCTCAAGGTGTACTGCCGGTGTGTCGCCGGAGCGATCGGACGGCTCTCGCTGGGCGTGTTCGGCACCCAGTCCGGCGCGCGCGGGACCGAACGCGCCGCGGAGTACGCGGACACGCTGGGGCTCGCCCTCCAACTCACCAACATCCTCCGGGACGTACGCGAGGACGCGGCCAACGGGCGCGTCTATCTGCCCGCCGACGACCTCGCCAAGTTCGGCTGCTCCGCCGGTTTCCACACCGCGAGCCCGCCCCCGGGCTCCGACTTCACCGGACTCGTCCACTTCGAAGTACGCCGCGCCCGCACCCTCTTCGCCGAGGGATACCGGCTGCTGCCCATGCTCGACCGGCGCAGCGGCGCCTGCGTCGCCGCCATGGCGGGCATCTACCGCCGCCTCCTCGACCGCATCGAACGCGACCCCGAGGCCGTCCTGCGCGGACGCGTCTCCCTCCCCGGCCGGGAGAAGGCGTATGTCGCCGTCCGTGGCCTCTCCGGCCTCGACGCCCGGCACATCAGCCGGCAGTCCCTGAGGGGGCGTGCCTGATGCGCGCCCGGCGGCAGAGACCTGTCCCGGCCCGGTGGTACGGGCAGCGCCGACCGGCCCCGCCGGCGATCGGCGCACGGGGCCCGCGGCGTGCCGGGTCCCTGCCGGACAGGAACGGAGCGACGACCCGCCCGTACGAGAGCGACGTGAGGGGACGACGTGATGCGAGCGACCCGAGGACCCGATGCCATGCGAGCGCCCCGACGACCCGATGCCATGCGAGCGACCCGATGACCGAACAGCATGCGCACAAGTGGCGGGCAACCCTCCACCGCGGCGCGGCGTCCCAGACTGCGACGAACCGAGGGGAGGCCGGATGACGGACGACCATCAGGGCCCCCGGCGTGCCGTCGTCGTCGGCGGTGGACTCGCCGGGGTCACCGCGGCGCTCCAGCTCGCCGACGCGGGCGTCGGCGTCACCCTCCTCGAAAGCCGCCCCCGGCTGGGCGGTCTCGCCTTCTCCTTCCAGCGCGGCGAGCTGACCGTGGACAACGGCCAGCATGTGTATCTGCGCTGCTGCACCGCGTACCGCTGGTTCCTCGACCGGATCGGCGGCGCCCATCTCGCCCCGGTCCAGGACCGGTTGGACGTTCCGGTGCTCGACGTCGGCAGGGCGCGGCCCCGGCTGGGACGGCTGCGCCGCACCGCGCTGCCCGTACCGCTGCACCTCGCGACCGGCCTCGCCGGCTACCCCCATCTCTCCCTCGCCGAACGGGCGGGCGTCGGGCGTGCCGCACTGGCCCTCGGCCGGCTCGACCCGGCCGACCCCGCGCTCGACGGCATCGACTTCGCCACCTGGCTGGGCCGCCACGGCCAGTCGAAGCGGGCCATCGAGGCCCTGTGGGACCTCGTCGGCGTGGCGACCCTGAACGCCACCGCGCCGAACGCCTCCATGGCCCTGGCCGCCATGGTCTTCAAGACCGGACTCCTCTCCGAGCCCGGTGCCGCCGACATCGGCTGGGCCCGGGTGCCACTGGGCGAGCTGCACGACACCTTTGCCCGCAAGGCGCTGGAATCCGCCGGCGTACGCACCGAGGCCGGCGCCCGGGTGCGCTCCGTCGCCCGCGCCGGGCACGGGCGCTGGCAGGTCGAGACGGACGGCGAACTGCTGGAAGCGGACACCGTCGTGCTCGCCGTCGCCCAGCGCGAGGCGCACGCCCTGCTGCCCGAAGGGGCCATCGCGGACCCCGACCGGCTGCTCGACATCGGCACCTCGCCGATCCTCAACATCCATGTCCGCTACGACCGCAAGGTGCTGCGCCGCCCCTTCTTCACCGCGCTCGGCTCCCCGGTCCAGTGGGTGTTCGACCGCACCGAGGCGTCCGGGCTCAAGGACGGCCAGTATCTGGCGCTGTCCCAGTCCGCCGCGCACCAGGAGATCGACGCGCCCGTCGCCGAACTGCGGGAACGGTATCTGCCCGAGCTGGAGCGGCTGCTGCCGCCGGCCCGGGAAGCCCGGGTGCGGGACTTCTTCGTCACCCGGGAACGCACCGCCACCTTCGCGCCCGCACCCGGAGTCGGCAGGCTGCGCCCCGGCGCACGCACCCGCGCGCCGGGCCTGTACCTCGCGGGCGCGTGGACCGCCACCGGCTGGCCCGCGACCATGGAGGGCGCCGTACGCAGCGGATTCACCGCTGCGTGCGCCGCGCTCTCCGCACTGGGCCGCCCCCACGAACACCCACTCAAGGAGGCGGCGTGAGCCTGAGTACCGGAACAAGAGGAGAGACCGTGCCGACTGTGCCTTCGGCTGACCCGGCTGACGACACCGCGGGGAGTGTGGACATCATCGCGCTGCTGGAGCGCGCGAGGGCCCTGTCCACGCCGGTGCTGCGCGCTGCCGTCGACCGGCTCCAACCCCCGATGGACACCGTCGCCGCCTACCACTTCGGGTGGATCGACGCCGAAGGGCGGCCCGTGCACGGCGACGGAGGAAAGGCCGTGCGCCCGGCGCTCGCGCTGCTGTCGGCCGAGGCCGCGGGCGCGCCGCCGGAGACCGGCATCCCCGGCGCGGTCGCCGTGGAGCTGGTGCACAACTTCTCGCTGCTGCACGACGATCTGATGGACGGTGACGAACAGCGCCGCCACCGCGACACGGTGTGGAAGGTCCACGGTCCGGCGCAGGCGATCCTCGTCGGCGACGCCCTGTTCGCGCTCGCCAACGAGGTCCTGCTGGAGCTGGACACCGTGGCGGCGGGGCGTGCCACCCGCAGACTGACCACCGCGACCCGCAAGCTGATCGACGGCCAGGCCCAGGACCTCTCCTACGAGCACCGGGAGCGGGTCACCGTCGAGGAGTGCCTGGAGATGGAGGGCAACAAGACCGGCGCCCTCATCGCCTGTGCCGTCTCCATCGGTGCGGTCCTCGGCGGGGCGGACGACCGCACGGCCGACTCACTGGCGGCGTACGGACACCATCTCGGCCTGGCCTTCCAGGCGGTGGACGATCTCCTCGGCATCTGGGGCGATCCGGTCGCCACCGGCAAACAGACCTGGAGCGATCTGCGCCAGCGCAAGAAGTCCCTGCCGGTCGTCGCCGCGCTCGCCGCGGGGGGACGGGCCTCGCAGCAGCTCGGGGAACTGCTCGCCGCCGATGCCAAGAGCAATGACTTCGACACCTTCTCCGAGCGGGAGTTCGCCACCCGGGCGGCCCTGATCGAGGAGGCGGGCGGGCGGGAGTGGACCTCCCAGGAGGCCCGTCGGCAGCACGCCGTGGCCATCGAGGCACTGGACGCCGTCGATATGCCCGACCAGGTCAGGGCGCGGCTCGTGGCCCTCGCCGACTTCGTCGTCGTACGGAAGAAGTGATCCTGTCGTGATCCGGGGGCCGCACGGAGCCGATGACCGGGGCGGCCACGGATGACGGGACAGACGTATCCGACGGGACAGACGTATCCGACGGGACAGACGTATCCGACCGGACAGACGTATCCGACCGGACCGAATGACCTCGCCCAGCCGCTGTACCCGAGCCGCCGTACCCGTGCCGCGGCAGGCGACCGGGCAGAAGAACCTCACCGACCGAAGCGACCGACCTGACCGGGACGGCCGACCGGCCAGGGACAGCCGACCCGGGCCGTACGGACGACCTCACGGAACGACAAATCCGTGGACCGATTGCCCTCTACAAGAGACGATCTCCGCAGAGGAGATGACCGCAACGAAAGAGCTGATCGTTATCGCACTCTCCATATGCATCGCAGTCGCCGGCCGGTGACCGGGTAACCGGAAGCCGGCCGACGGAGACCCCAGCACAGCAGAGCAAGACGCACTACTGCACCGAAGGGGAAGCCATGACAGCGACGACCGACCCGAGCGGCGGACCCGCCCGCGCCCGTACGGCCGCGCCCGATGGGACAACCGGACTCCAGCCGGTCACGAGCCAGGTACGGGACCCGGTCTCCGCCCCGCCCGCCCGGCTCCCGCACTCCGGCGCGGGCGATCCGGCCGCGACGGCGCGGCGGGCCGCCGAACGAGCCACCGAGTATCTGCTCAGCAAACAGGACGCCCAGGGCTGGTGGAAGGGCGACCTGGAGACCAATGTGACCATGGACGCCGAGGATCTGCTGCTGCGTCAGTTCCTCGGTATCCAGGACGCACGCACCACCGAGGCCGCCGCCCGCTTCATCCGCGGTGAGCAGCGCGAGGACGGCGACTGGGCCACCTTCTACGGCGGCCCCGGAGATCTGTCCGCCACCATCGAGGCGTATGTGGCGCTCCGGCTGGCCGGTGACCGGCCCGACGATCCGCATATGGCCCGCGCCTCCGCCTTCGTCCGGCAGCGCGGGGGCATCGCCGCGAGCCGGGTCTTCACCCGGATCTGGCTCGCGCTCTTCGGCTGGTGGAAGTGGGACGACCTCCCTGAGGTACCGCCCGAACTGATCTTCCTGCCCTCGTGGCTCCCGCTGAACATCTACGACTTCGGCTGCTGGGCCCGCCAGACCATCGTGCCGCTCACCGTCGTCTCGGCGAAGCGGCCGGTCCGCCCGGCGCCCTTCGCCCTCGATGAACTGCACACCGACGCCCTGGACCCCAACCCGCCGAAGCCCCTCGCCCCCGTGGCGAGCTGGGACGGCTTCTTCCAGCGCGCCGACAAGGCACTCCACCTCTACCACCGGTTCGCGCCCCGGGCGCTGCGCAAGGCGGCCGTGAACAGCGCCGCGCGCTGGATCGTGGAGCGCCAGGAGAACGACGGCTGCTGGGGCGGGATCCAGCCGCCCGCCGTGTACTCCCTCATCGCCCTCCATCTGCTGGGCTACGACATCGATCACCCGGTGATGCGGGCCGGACTGGAGTCGCTGGACCGTTTCGCCATCTGGCGCGAGGACGGCGCCCGGATGGTCGAGGCATGCCAGTCACCGGTCTGGGACACCTGTCTCGCCACCATCGCGCTCGCCGACGCGGGCGTGCCCGCCGATCATCCCGCCCTGGTGAAGGCCGCCGACTGGATGCTCGGCGAGGAGATCGTACGGCCGGGGGACTGGTCCGTACGCAGACCGGGGCTCGCGCCCGGCGGCTGGGCGTTCGAGTTCCACAACGACAACTACCCCGACATCGACGACACCGCCGAGGTCGTCCTCGCCCTGCGCAGGGTCAGCCACCCGGACCAGGCGCGGGTCGACGCGGCCGTCGCGCGGGCCGGGCGGTGGACCCTCGGTATGCAGTCGAAGAACGGAGCCTGGGGCGCGTTCGACGCCGACAACACCAGCCCGTTCCCCAACCGGCTGTCGTTCTGCGACTTCGGCGAGGTGATCGACCCGCCGTCGGCGGACGTCACCGCGCATGTCGTGGAGATGCTCGCCCACGAGGGCCGGGCCCACCACCCCCGCGCCCGGCGCGGAATCGCCTGGCTGCTGGCCGAGCAGGAGTCGAACGGCGCCTGGTTCGGCCGCTGGGGAGTCAACTACCTCTACGGTACGGGGTCGGTGGTCCCTGCACTGATCGCCGCGGGCCTCCCCGCCTCGCACCCCGCGATCCGCCGTGCGGTCCACTGGCTCGAATCCACACAGAACGACGACGGGGGCTGGGGCGAGGACCTGCGCTCCTACCCCGACCAGGAGTGGGTCGGCCACGGCGAGTCCACCGCGTCCCAGACCGGCTGGGCGCTGATGGCGCTGCTCGCTGCGGGGGAGCGGGAGGGCAAGGCGGCCGAGCGCGGTGTCGCCTGGCTCGCCGAGACCCAGCGCGCCGACGGTTCCTGGGACGAGCCGTACTTCACCGGCACCGGCTTCCCCTGGGACTTCTCCATCAACTACCACCTCTACCGGCAGGTCTTCCCGCTCACCGCGCTCGGCCGCTATGTGCACGGGGAACCCGCCGTCGCCGGACGCCGGAAGGGGGGCTGATGACCGCCTCCCGCCGACCGCCCGGCCCCGCCGGACCGCTGCTGATCGCCTGCGCGCTCGGTATCGAGAGGCTGGCCCTGCGCGGGGGAGCGCGAGGTGGCGCGTACGGCCCGGTGACGGTACTGCGTACCGGTATGGGGCCCAGGCACGCCGAGCGCGCGGTACGACAGGCACTGACCGACGGCCCGCTCCGGGACGCGGCCGTCATCGCATCCGGCTTCTGCGCCGGACTCGCCCCCGGGATGCGCCCGGGGGATCTGATCGTCGCCGACGAGACCCGGCTGCCCGGCGGAACCACGGCTTCGGCGACCGCCGGGACCGCCGTGACCGCCGGGACACCTCAGGCTGTCGCGGCTTGTACGGGAACGGACCTGCTCGCGCGGGCCGTCTCCCGGGCCCTGCCCGGCCGGGGGGTGCACACCGGCCCCCTGGTGGGCTCGGACCATGTCGTACGCGGCCCCGAGCGGGCCGAACTGCGCGCCACCGGCGCGATCGCGGTCGACATGGAATCCGCGGCGACACTGCTGAGCGCTCTGAGCACCGGACCCCGTCCGGTTGCGGCCGTCCGGGTGGTCGTGGACGCTCCAGAGCATGAGCTGGTCCGTATCGGCACAGTCCGGGGTGGAATATCGGCCTTCCGTGTTCTGCGCGCCGTCCTTCCCGCTTTCCATGAATGGCACCGTTCTTTGCTGCTCCCCAGGAGGTGAGCTAGATGGCCATGCCGCTTCGCCAGACCATCCGGGTCGGGACCTATCTCATTGAACAGAAGCTCCGAAAGCGTGAGAAGTTCCCGCTCATCGTCGAGCTGGAACCCCTCTTCGCCTGCAATCTGAAATGCGAGGGCTGCGGAAAGATCCAGCATCCGGCAGGAGTCCTCAAACAGCGGATGCCGGTCGCCCAGGCGGTCGGCGCGGTGCTGGAATCCGGTGCGCCGATGGTCTCCATCGCCGGCGGTGAACCGCTGATGCACCCGCAGATCGACGAGATCGTGCGCCAGCTCGTGGCGAAGAAGAAGTATGTCTTCCTCTGCACCAACGCCATGCTGCTCCGCAAGAAGATCGAGAAGTTCACCCCGTCCCGGTACTTCGCCTTCGCCGTCCATATCGACGGACTGCGGGAGCGCCACGACGAATCCGTCGCCAAGGAAGGCGTGTTCGACGAAGCCGTGGAGGCGATCAAGGAGGCCCAGAAGCGCGGCTTCCGGGTCACCACCAACTCGACCTTCTTCAACACCGACACCCCACAGACCGTCATCGAGGTGCTGAACTACCTCAATGACGAGCTGAAGGTGGACGAGATGATGATCTCGCCCGCGTACGCCTACGAGAAGGCTCCCGACCAGGAGCACTTCCTCGGGGTGGACCAGACCCGGGAGCTGTTCAAGAAGTCGTTCGCCGGAGGCAACAGGCGCCGCTGGCGGCTCAACCACTCGCCGCTGTTCCTCGACTTCCTGGAGGGCAAGGCGGACTTCGCGTGCACGGCGTGGGCGATCCCCAACTACTCCCTCTTCGGCTGGCAGCGCCCCTGCTATCTGATGAGCGACGGATACGTTCCCACCTACCGCCAGTTGATCGAGGAGACCGACTGGAGCAAGTACGGCCGGGGCAAGGACCCGCGCTGTGCCAACTGCATGGCGCACTGCGGCTATGAGCCCACCGCCGTCCTCGCCACCATGGGTTCCCTCAAGGAGTCCCTGAGGGCGGCCCGTGAGACCGTCTCGGGAAACAGGGGCTGAGGGGATGCCCGGCCGGGAACCGGTCTCCTTGGGGCTCCCCGGGCTGCCGGCCCGGCCGATCGCGACGCGCCGTGTCTCACGGCGCATCGAGGTCGGTTCGGTGGCGGTGGGTGGTGATGCTCAGGTTTCGGTGCAGTCGATGACGACGACGCGTACGTCGGATGTCGGGGCGACGTTGCAGCAGATCGCGGAGTTGACGGCGTCGGGGTGTCAGATTGTGCGGGTGGCGTGTCCGACGCAGGATGATGCGGATGCGCTGGCGGTGATCGCGCGGAAGTCGCAGATCCCGGTGATCGCGGATATTCATTTTCAGCCGAAGTATGTGTTCGCGGCGATTGATGCCGGGTGTGCGGCGGTGCGGGTGAATCCGGGGAACATCAAGCAGTTCGATGACAAGGTGCGGGAGATCGCGCGGGCGGCGGGGGAGGCGGGGACGCCGATCCGGATCGGGGTGAACGCGGGGTCCCTGGACGCGCGGCTGCTGAAGAAGTACGGGAAGGCCACGCCGGAGGCTCTGGTGGAGTCGGCGCTGTGGGAGGCGTCGCTGTTCGAGGAGCACGGGTTCCGGGACATCAAGATCTCGGTGAAGCACAGTGATCCGGTGGTGATGGTGAATGCCTACCGTCAGCTCGCTGCTCGGTGTGACTATCCGCTGCATCTGGGTGTGACGGAGGCGGGGCCGGCGTTTCAGGGGACGGTCAAGTCGGCGGTGGCGTTCGGTGCGCTGTTGAGTGAGGGGATCGGGGACACGATCCGGGTGTCGTTGTCGGCTCCTCCGGTGGAGGAGGTGAAGGTGGGGATCCAGATTCTGGAGTCGTTGAATCTGCGGCAGCGGCGGTTGGAGATTGTGTCGTGTCCGTCGTGTGGGCGGGCGCAGGTGGATGTGTACAAGCTGGCGGATGAGGTGACGGCGGGTCTGGAGGGTATGGAGGTGCCGTTGCGGGTGGCGGTGATGGGGTGTGTGGTGAACGGGCCGGGTGAGGCGCGTGAGGCGGATCTGGGTGTGGCGTCGGGTAATGGCAAGGGGCAGATCTTTGTGAAGGGTGAGGTCATCAAGACGGTGCCCGAGTCGAAGATCGTGGAGACCCTCATCGACGAGGCCATGAAGATCGCCGAACAGATGGAGAAGGACGGCATCCCCTCCGGCGAACCCCAGGTCTCCATCGGCTGACCCCACCGCTCCGGGCCCCGCTCGCGCCGACCCCTTGCCCGCGACCGCTCCGGGCCCTTGGCCACGACCGCGCCGACCTCTTGGCCACGACCGCGCCGGGCCCGCCGACACGCCTTGCCCACGCCCACTCCGGGGCCCCGCTCGCGCCGGGCCCGGTCACGCGGAGCACGTACGGAACGCGGTGCCGGCGCTGCCCCGGCCGACCGGGGAAGCGCCGGTACGGCCCGGCCGCCGCGAGCGGGCCCCCGTCGCGCGCTCGGCACCCGCCGCACCCGCCAGGTACAGTGCGGAGATCAGCAGACCGTTTGGTGAGGCCCCCTCGTGTTGACGCAGACCACCACCCGGGTCCTCGAACCCAGCGACCTCGGCGCGGCGCTCGCCGTCCTGGAGAGCGACCCCGTGGCGAATGCTTTTGTCACGTCCCGGGTCCAGGCCGCCGGACTCGACCCCTGGCGCCTCGGCGGGGAGATGTGGGGCTGGTACGCCGACGGACGGCTGCGCTCCCTGTGCTATTCCGGCGCCAACCTCGTCCCCATCTGCGCCACCCCCGAGGCCGTGCGCGCCTTCGCCGACCGGGCCCGCAGGGCGGGCCGCCGCTGCTCCTCCATCGTCGGCCCCGCCGAGCCCACCGCCCGGCTCTGGCGGCTCCTCGAACCGAGCTGGGGCCCTGCCAGGGACGTACGCCCACAGCAGCCGCTCATGGTGACCGAGAGCGTGCCCGACGACATCGAGCCGGATCCGCATGTCCGCCGCATCCGCAAGGACGAGATGGAAGTGATCATGCCCGCCTGTGTGGCCATGTTCACCGAGGAGGTCGGCATCTCCCCGATGGCGGGTGACGGCGGACTGCTCTACCAGGCACGGGTCGCCGAACTCGTCGGCGCGGGACGGTCGTTCGCGCGCATCGACAACGGCAGAGTCGTCTTCAAGGCCGAGATCGGCGCCGCCACCGAACGGGCCTGCCAGATCCAGGGCGTCTGGGTGGACCCCGGATTCCGCGGTCAGGGCCTCTCCGTGACCGGAATGGCCGCCGTGCTGCGCTACGCGCTCGCCGATGTCGCGCCCGTCGCCAGCCTGTACGTCAACGACTACAACGCCCCCGCCAGAGCGGCCTACCGGCGCGTCGGCTTCAGGGAAGTCGGCGCCTTCATGAGCGTGCTGTTCTGAGCACCCACGGCGGCAAGTAGGGTTCGCGCATGGCAGCACGTCCCGATGTCGTGATCGAGCCGGTCAATCTAGCCGCCCGGATCGACGAAGCCCTCGCGGTCCAGGCCCTCGCCTTCGGGCTCGGCCCCGACGAGGTCGAGGTGCGCCGCCATATCGTCCACCGGCACCTCCTCCAGCCCGGGGCCTGGGCGCTCGGCGCGCTGACCGAGCCGGGACGCCTCGTCGGATTCGTCTACGGCATGCCGAACGACCGCACCCACTGGTGGTCCACCGTGGTGGAACCGTATCTGCGCCGCACCGGCACCGACGACTGGCTCGACGACTCCTTCGTCATCACCGAACTCCACGTCCACCCGGACTTCCAGTTCCACGGCATCGGCCGCGCCCTGATCACCACCATCACCGACGCGGTGGACCAGACGCGCTCCATCCTCTCCGCGATCGACACCGAGTCCCCGGCCCGGGGCCTCTACCGCAGACTCGGCTACCGGGACCTCGCCCGCCAGGTGATGTTCCCCAGCGCGCCCAGCCCGTACGCCGTGATGGGAGCCCCCCTGCCGCTGCTGA
Source organism: Streptomyces sp. NPDC055078 (assembly GCF_053607985.1). Classification (NCBI taxonomy): domain Bacteria; kingdom Bacillati; phylum Actinomycetota; class Actinomycetes; order Kitasatosporales; family Streptomycetaceae; genus Streptomyces; species Streptomyces sp. NPDC055078. The sequence goes on along the minus strand of NZ_JBSGUP010000152.1, from coordinate 1,878 downwards.
GACCCAGCTGATTTCCGCCCTCCGCCACGGCGGGGCTAACCTCCTGCACATCACCTTTTCTTCACGCAGGAGTGTTCCCATGGCAGCCCAGGTCCAGCGCATGTCCCGTCTGATGGCCAAGACACTGCGCGACGACCCGGCGGACGCCGAGACGCTCAGCCACAAACTGCTGGTCCGCGCCGGGTACGTACGGCGCAACGCGGCGGGCATCTGGTCCTGGCTGCCGCTCGGCAAGAAGGTCCTGGACAACGTCGCCCGCGTCGTCCGCGAGGAGATGGACGCGATCGGCGCCCAGGAGGTCCTGCTGCCCGCCGTCCTCCCCAAGGAGCCGTACGAGGCGTCCGGGCGCTGGGAGGAGTACGGCGCGGAGCTGTTCCGGCTCAAGGACCGCAAGGGCGGGGACTACCTCCTCGGGCCGACGCACGAGGAGATCTTCACCCTGCTCGTCAAGGACCAGTGCTCGTCCTACAAGGACCTGCCGGTGATCCTCTACCAGGTCCAGTCGAAGTACCGCGACGAGGCGCGGCCCCGCTCGGGCATCCTGCGCGGCCGTGAGTTCCTGATGAAGGACTCGTACTCCTTCGACACCACCGACGAGGGCCTGGCCGCGTCGTACGCCCTCCACCGCGACGCCTACATCAAGATCTTCCAGCGGCTCGGTCTCGACCACCGCATCGTCTCCGCGGTCTCGGGCGCGATGGGCGGCTCGGCATCGGAGGAGTTCCTCGCCCCGGCCGCGGCGGGCGAGGACACCTTCGTCCACTGCACCGCCTGCGACTACGCGGCCAACACCGAGGCCGTCACCTTCGCCGCCGGACCGGCCGCCGGCCCGGCGGACCATCCGGCCGTCGAGGAGCTGGACACCCCCGACACCCCCACGATCGAGACGCTCGCCGGGTTTCTCGGTGTGCCCGCGTCCGCGACCCTGAAGAACCTCCTGGTCAAGGTCGACGGCGAGATCGTCGCCGTCGGCGTGCCCGGCGACCGCGAGGTCGACCTCGGCAAGCTCGCCGGCCATCTGGCCCCCGCCGAGGTCGAACTCGTCACCGCCGAGGACTTCACCGGCCGCCCCGACCTCGTCCGCGGCTATGTCGGCCCCCAGGGCCTGGAGAAGGTCCGCTACGTCGCCGACCCGCGTATCGCGGAGGGCACCTCCTGGATCACCGGCGCCAACAAGGAGGGCGTCCACGCCAGGAACGTCGTCGCGGGGCGCGACTTCTCCGTGGACGAGTACGCCGATGTCGTGGTCGTCGAGGACGGGGACCCCTGCCCCAAGTGCGGCCACGGGCTCAAGCTCGACCGCGCGATCGAGATCGGCCATATCTTCCAGCTCGGCCGCAAGTACGCCGACGCCTTCCAGCTCGACGTCCTCGGCCAGAACGGCAAGCCCGCGCGCGTCACCATGGGCTCGTACGGCATCGGCGTCTCCCGCGCGGTCGCCGCCCTCGCCGAGCAGACCGCCGACGAACAGGGGCTGTGCTGGCCGCGCGAGATCGCCCCCGCCGATGTCCATGTCGTCGCCGCCGGCAAGGCCCTCCAGACCGAGCTGGCCCTCGACGTCGCCGAGCAGCTCGCGGCGGCGGGGCTGCGGGTGCTCGTCGACGAGCGCGCCGGTGTCTCGCCCGGCGTCAAGTTCACCGACGCCGAGCTGATCGGCGTGCCCACGATCGTCGTGGCCGGGCGGCGGGCGGCGGAGGGTGTGGTGGAGCTGAAGGACCGCCGCACGGGGGAGCGCGAGGAGCTTCCGGTCGCCGAGGCGATCACCCGCCTCCGCGCCTGACACCCCACCGGGGCCCGGCACCGTCGGGGCCTTGCCCCGGCCCCGGACCGCGCACCGGAGTCCCCCGGGTCCCGGGCCATCCCGCCCCACGCCCTCCC
>NZ_JBSGUP010000151.1:0-14182 GCF_053607985.1 Streptomyces sp. NPDC055078 | reverse complement strand
GTACGGGACCGGCTCGCCGACCTGTACCCGGGTTCGCTCCGGGTCGGTCCGCCCCTGCTCCGGGGCCTGGGGCGCAAGCACGGGTGACCGGGCCGCAGGATGCGGAGGGAGGGGAGGACGGCGGGAGACGCCAGGTCGCGGTTATCGTCGCCAATGGATCCACGTGAGCGGCGACAGATCCACATGAGCGGCGACAGTGGGCCGGCACGTCCGCGAGGAGCCCCGGGCTGCCCCGCCCGGCAGCGGGTCCGCCCGACCGGCGTGCCCGCGCTCGCGGTGCGTGGAACAATCTGAGACGGCGAAATGAGCACAAATGAGCCGACACGGTAATGGTTCCGAAGACCCACCCGGCCGTCCTGCCCCACCGTACGTCGCGACCGTCACCGCCGATGAGCGGGGCATCGTCACGGGGTGGGACGAGGGCGCCCGGCTGCTGCTCGGCTACCGGCCGGAGGAGTTCCTGGGCCGGGCCATGGCGGAACTGCTCGGCGGCGAGGTCGCCGGAGCGGCCGGGCGGGCGCTGAGCGACGGCATCTACTGGACCGGAATGGCGGAGCTGCGGCGCGGCGACGGAGAGGTTCTGCCGACGCTGGTCCGCGCCCTGCGGGGGGAGGGGGATCCCCCGGGCACCAACTGGCTGCTGACCTCCGCGGGCACGAGCCGCCGCCCCGGCCGGCTGCCCGATGACGACCGTACGGTCGGGGACTGGGCGTTCCAGCAGTCGCCCTGTGTGTGCGCGGTCTACGACAGGGATCTGCTGGCGGTACGCGCCAACGCCGGTCTGCAGAGGATCGCGGCCCTCACCGAGGACCAGGTCCGGGGGCTGCGCCCCTACCAGGTGATCCAGGGCCCCAGCACCGGGGATGTCGAGGGGGCCATGCGCGAAGTGCTGGAGACGGGCGAGGAGCGGCTCGTCGAGACCCATGCGCGGGTGCCCGGCGAGATGCGCGAACGCGCCTGGTCGGTCTCCCTGGCACCGCTGCGGGACACGGCGGGCATGGTGTGCGGTGTCACTCTCGCCGCCCACGACATGACCGAGCACCACTGGGCCCGGCAGCGGCTGCAACTGGTCAATCAGGCGGGTTCCCGTATCGGGAGCACTCTGGACATCACCCGTACGGCGCAGGAACTGGCCGATGTGGCGGTGCCCGCGCTCGGTGACTACGCGGCCGTCGACCTCTTCGCCTTCCTTCACCAGGGCGAGGAACCGCGCTCCGGCCCGCTGACCGGGCGCGTCACGATGCGCCGGGCCGCCTTGCGGTCGTCGGGCGCGATCGTCCCGGCGGGCATCACCGCCCCCGGCGAGTACACCACCTACTCGGAGCTGTCGCCGATCGCCGAGTGCCTGGCCTCGGGCCGGCCGGAGGTGTTCGATCTGAATGAGGCCACCTACGCCCGCTGGGAGACCAGGAACCCCCATCGGATCGCCCGGATCCGGCTCCTCGGAGCGCATTCGGCCCTCGCGGTTCCGGTGCGCGCCCGCGGGATCACCCTGGGCGTCGCCCTCTTCGCCCGGCGTCACCAGCCCGAGTCGTTCGCCCCCGACGATGTGCTCCTGGCGGAGGAGATCACCGCCCGTGCGGCCGTGTGCATCGACAACGCCCGCCGCTACGCCCGCGAGCGCCGCACCGCCGTGACCCTCCAGCGCAGCCTGCTGCCCCGCTCCCTGCCCGACCAGGCGGCACTGGAGGTGGCCTCCCGCTATCTGCCCGCCGGGGGCCGGGCGGGGGTGGGGGGCGACTGGTTCGATGTGCTGCCCCTCTCCGGGGCGCGGGTGGCGCTGGTGGTCGGGGATGTCGTCGGCCACGGCATCCAGGCCGCCGCGACCATGGGGCGGCTGCGCAGCGCGGTGTGCACACTCGCCGACATCGATCTGCCGCCCGACGAGCTGCTCACCCATCTGGACGATGTGGTCCTCAGGCTGGCCGAGGAGGTGGACTCCGGGAACGAGGGCCGCAGCGAGCCCGAGAGCGCCGGGGATGTCGGCGCCACCTGCCTCTACGCCGTCTACGACCCGGTCTCCAGCCGCTGTTCCCTGGCGAGCGCCGGGCATCCGCCGCCCGCCGTGGTCGGTCCGGACGGCACCGCCGAGATCCTCGACATGCCGGTCGGGCCACCGCTCGGTCTGGGCGGTCTGCCCTTCGAGACCACCGAGTTCGCCCTGCCGGAGGGAAGTGTCCTCGCCCTCTTCACGGACGGTCTGATCGAAGCCAGGGGCCGTGACATCGACGAGGGGCTCGACATTCTGCGCCGGACGCTCGCACGGCCCACCCCCTCACTGGAGGCCCTCTGCGACTCCGTCATCTCGGCGCTGCTGCCGGATGTGCCCGAGGACGACACCGTGCTGCTCGCCGCCCGCGCGCGTTCCCTCAGCGGGCGTCAGGTCGCCACCTGGGATCTGGCGTCCGACCCCGCCGTCGTCGCACGCGCCCGTACGGATGTCGCGGACCGGCTCGCCGCCTGGGGGCTCGACGAGCTGGACTTCACGGCCGAACTGGTGGTCAGCGAGCTGGTCACCAACGCGATCCGCTACGGAAGTCCGCCGATCCAGCTCCGGCTGATCCGTGACCGCAGGCTGATCTGCGAGGTCTCGGACGCCAGCAACACCTCTCCCCATCTGCGGCGTGCCCGGGTCCTCGACGAGGGCGGGCGCGGGCTGCTGCTCGTCGCCCAGCTCACCCAGCGCTGGGGCACCCGCTACACCGCCGGAGGCAAGACCATCTGGGCGGACATCTCGCTCGCCGTCACCTGAACCCGGTGGTCGCCCGGGCGCGGATTCCCAGGAGTCGCGCCTTTACACTCCTTGCGGTTCCACCACCGGCTGGGACTCGGCCGCGGCCCGGCTCGTTCTCGTCCGAAGGAACCGAACCGAAGGAACCGAACCACCATGCGCGTCGCTCTCTTCGTCACCTGCGTCACCGACGCGCTGTTCCCGGCCACGGGCATCGCGACCGTCAGGGTCCTGGAACGCCTCGGGGTGGTGGTCGACTTCCCCGCCGGGCAGACCTGCTGCGGCCAGCCGCAGTTCAACACCGGCTACCGGCGCGAGACCGAGCCGCTGGTCCGTCGGACGGCCCGGGTCTTCGAGGGGTACGAGTACGTCGTCACGCCCTCCGGATCGTGCGCGGCGATGATCCGTGAGCACTACGCGGGGTTCGGGGAGAGCGCCCTCGCGCCCCGGACGTACGAGCTGACCGAGTTCCTGGTCGATGTCCTCGGGGTGACGGACGTGGGGGCGTACTTCCCCCACACCGTCACCTACCACCCCTCCTGCCACGGGCTGCGCACCCTGCGGCTGGGCGACCGGCCGCGCAGACTGCTCCAGGCGGTCGAGGGACTGCGGCTGCTCGAACTCCCCGGCGCCGAGGAGTGCTGCGGGTTCGGCGGCACCTTCGCCGTCAAGAACGCGGATGTCTCGGCGGCGATGGGCGAGGACAAGGTCGGCGCCGCCGCGGGCACCGGGGCGTCCGTGCTCTGCGGCGCGGACAACTCCTGTCTGATGCACCTCGACGGAATCATCCGGCGCCGGCGCGAGCCGCTGCGCCCGCTGCATCTCGCCGAGATCCTGGCGAGCACCGAAACGGAGCCACTGCGATGAGCCGGACCCAGCTGGGCATGCCGTCCTTCCCCGACGCCGCCCGGAAGGCGGTCCACGACGAGACCCTGCGGGCCAATCTGCGCCACGCCACCCACACCATCCGCGACCGGCGAGCGGCGGCGGTGGGCGAACTGGCCGACTGGGAACGGCTGCGCGAGGCGGGCAAACAGATCAAGGACCATACGCTGCGCCATCTGGACACCTATCTGGTCCAGCTGGAGTCGGCGGTGACCGCCGCCGGGGGCACCGTCCACTGGGCCGTGGACGCCGACGACGCCAACCGGATCGTGGCCGGCCTGGTGAAGGCGACCGGTGAGCGCGAGATCGTCAAGGTCAAGTCGATGGCCACCCAGGAGATCGGCCTCAACGAGGCCCTGGCCGCGGAGGGGATCGCCGCCTACGAGACGGATCTCGCCGAGCTGATCGTGCAGCTCGGCGACGACCGGCCCTCCCATATCCTGGTGCCCGCCATCCACCGCAACCGGGGCGAGATCCGGGACATCTTCCGGCGGCGGATGGGGCACTGGGGCCGCCCGGCACCCGACGCGCTGACCGACGCCCCCGCCGAACTGGCCGAGGCCGCCCGCCTCCATCTGCGGGAGAAGTTCCTGCGCGCGAAGGTCGCCGTATCCGGGGCGAACTTCATGGTCGCCGAGACCGGCACCCTGGTCGTCGTGGAGTCGGAGGGCAACGGCCGGATGTGTCTGACCCTCCCGGAGACCCTGATCTCGGTCGTCGGTATCGAGAAGACCGTGCCCACCTGGCGCGATCTGGAGGTCTTCCTCCAGACCCTGCCGCGCTCCTCGACCGCCGAGCGCATGAACCCGTACACAAGCATCTGGACCGGCACCACGGACGGCGACGGACCGCGGAACTTCCATCTGGTCCTGCTGGACAACGGCCGTACCGACGTCCTGGCCGACGCGACCGGCCGTCAGGCCCTGCGGTGTATCCGCTGCTCCGCGTGTCTCAATGTCTGCCCGGTGTACGAGCGGGCCGGAGGGCATGCGTACGGATCGGTCTACCCGGGTCCCATCGGCGCCATCCTCAGCCCTCAGCTCCGTGGCATCGGGAGCGAGATCGACGCCTCGCTGCCGTACGCCTCTTCGCTCTGCGGCGCCTGCTACGAGGTGTGCCCGGTCGCCATCGACATCCCCGAGGTCCTCGTCCATCTCCGGGAGCGGGTCGCCGAGCGGGGTGGTGGGGGGCACCGGCTGGAGAAGGCCGCGGTCAGGGCGGCAGGCTGGGTGTTCGACCGGCCCGCCGTGCTCGCGGCGGGTGAGCGGCTGGCGTCGCGGACCCGCGCGCTCCATCCCGGACGGCTGCCGGGCGCGGGCGCGTGGACGGGGAGCCGGGAGCTGCCCGAGGTACCCGCGGAGTCCTTCCGCGACTGGTGGAAGAGGAACCGCGCATGACCTCCGCACGGGACCGGGTCCTCGCCCGGATCAGGACCGCCGTCGCCCACTCCCCCGAAGTCCCGGCCCCCGGCCGTGACTACCTCACCGCCCACACCTCCGGCGATCCGGCGGCGCTCCTCGATCTGCTGGACCGCAACCTCACCGAGTACCGCGCGCGTGTGCACCGCACCACGCCCGCGCGGCTGCCCGGACTGTTGGCAGGGATTCTCGACACCCACGGCGCGCGGTCGGTCGCCGTCCCCGCTGGACTGCCCACCGGCTGGCTCGCCGGGAGCACCGCGGAGCCGCGCCATGACGACGGCCCGCTCACCCCCGCCGAACTCGACGCGACCGACGCCGTCGTCACCGGCTGCGCGCTCGCCATCGCCGAGACCGGCACCATCGTCCTGAACGGGGGTCCCGGACACGGCCGTCGCGCCCTGACCCTCGTACCGGATCTGCACATCTGTGTCATCCACGCGCCCGAGCAGATCGTCGCGTCCGTCCCCCTGGCGATGCCCCGGCTCGAACCCACCCGCCCCCAGACCTGGATCTCGGGGCCCTCGGCGACCAGCGACATCGAGCTGGACCGGGTGGAGGGGGTGCACGGGCCCCGCAGGCTGGAGGTGGTCCTCGTCGTGAGGGAGTGAGGGAGTGAGGGGCGACGGGAGTGACGGAGGTAGCGGGGCGCGGCGTGCGGGTTGCGGGGTGCGGGGTTGCGGATTGCGGCGAGGGTGACGCGCCGTCCCACGCCCGGTTCCGGCGCTCCCGGTCGCAGGGGGCAGGACAGCCATGGCGACCGGCACAGCCTTGGCGTCTCGCACCATCGTCCGCGATCATTTTCGGTCTCCCGGACAAAGCCGATATCACGACGCCTCCCTACGCTCGGTTGCGCGGGCCCTTCACTCGTCGCCCGCACTGTTTCCTTGTCCTGAGGAGTCCGTATGGCCGAGCAGTCCCGTCGCACCGATCTCTCCGATCTCGACCGGTTCGCGGTGCCGTCGGATCCGGTGATCTCGCCGGATGGTTCCCGGGTGGTGTACGTGCTGCGGACGGTGGACTCCGGGGCGGACGAGAACGTCAGCCGGCTGTGGGTGACCAGCACCGACGGCACCGGGGTGCCGAGGGAGCTGACACGGGGGCGGTCGGACAGCAGTCCCCGCTTCTCCCCGGACGGGACACGGGTCGCGTTCCTGCGCGCCGACGGCGGCCCGGGGCAGATCTGGGTGCTGCCGCTGGACGGCGGGGAGGCCCGGGCGGTGACCGAACTGCCGCTCGGCGCCGGGGTCCCGGTATGGAACCCGGACGGCACACGGATCGCGTTCTCCGCACCCACCGCCCCCGGCGGCACCCCGGCCGGGCAGGGAGTGCCCGTCACCGCCGGCCGCCTGTTCCACAAGCTCGACGGCGCGGGCCGGCTGCGCGGGATACGGCCGCAGATCTTCATCACCGACCTGGAGGACGGGTCGGTGACCCGGGTGGCCCGGGGCGACTACTTCACCGGAACGCCCGCCTGGTCACCCGACGGCACACACCTCGTCCACACCATCACCCTCGCCCCCGGCACGGATCTCAGCGGCGAGTCCTGGGCCCACATCCTGGATCTGGGGCAGCCGAAGGCCGAGCCCCGCAGGATCGGGCCGCCCGGCGGTGTCGTGACCGACGCCGCCTGGGACGGCGAGGACATCCTGCTGATCTGCGCCCCGGACACCGAAGTACGCAACGCCCGCCTCGCCCGCGTGACACCCGCAACCGGGGAACTCGACTATCTGACCGAAGGGCTCGACCGCAACGTCATGCCCGGCGCGGGCGGCTACCCCGGCGCCCGCCCACAACTCGCCGGGGACGGGCGGACCGTGCTGTTCTGCGCCCGCGACCGGGGCTGCACCCACCTCTACGCCATCGACGGCACAGGCAGCACAGGCAGCACAGACGGCGCGAGCGGCACCGGCGGGACCGGCGGGACCGGCGGAACCGGGATCCGTAAGGTCATCGGCGGTGACCGGGTGGTCAGCGGCCTGTCGGTCGCACGCGGCAGCGGGCAGGCGGCGGTCGCGCTGGCGACCACGGACAGCACCGGAGAGATCCACCTCCTCGACCCCGCCTCCGGGAAACTCACCCAGCTCACCACACACGGCGACAGCGTCGGTGTCGAGGTGATCGTCCCCGAGGAGCGGACGTTCACCCTGACCGACGGGGGCGAGGTCCACGGGTGGCTGCTGCGCGACCCGGCCGTGCTGCCCGCCGCCGGACCGCGCCCGCTCCTCGTCGATGTCCACGGCGGGCCGCACAACGCATGGAGCCCGGTCCGGGACACCGCACACCTCTACCACCAGGTACTCGCCGCCCGCGGCTGGGCCGTCCTGCTGCTCAACCCGCGCGGCAGCGACGGCTACGGGGAGGAATTCCTGCGGGGCGCGCTCGGGGCATGGGGGGTGGCGGACGAGCGGGACTTCCTCGAACCGGTCGACCAGCTCGTCGCCGAGGGCCTCGCCGACCCGCGACGGCTCGCGCTCACCGGATACAGCTACGGCGGCTTCATGGCCTGCTGGCTGCCGACCCGCACCGACCGGTTCGCCGCCGTCGTCGCGGGCGGGGTCGTCAGCGACCTGGTCAGCATGGCAGGCACCTCGGACGCCGGGACCTACCTGGCCATGAACGAGCTGCGCGGGCTGTTCTGGGACGAGCCGGAACGCATCGCCGCCATGTCACCCCTCACCCACGTCACCCAGGTCACCTCCCCCACCCTCATCCTCCACGGCGAGGCCGACGACCGCTGCCCCGCCGGACAGGCCGAACAGTGGTACAGCGCCCTGCACACCCGCGGCATCCCCACCGCACTCGTCCTCTACCCCGGCGCCTCGCACCTCTTCATCCTCGACGGCAAACCCTCCCACCGCGCCGACTACAACCGGCGGATCGTGGAGTGGGTCATCCGCCACACCCGCCACAACGCCCTCACCGGAACCGCGTCCGCTGCCGTACCGCTCGACCAGGCCCACTGGCAGCAACGGCTCACCGCACTCGCCCAGGAGTACGGAGTGGTCGGCGCCTCACTCGCCATCCGCTACGCAGACCAGAACGCCGAAGCCGCCCACGGCATACTCAACCAACGCACCGGCACCTCCGTCACCACCGACTCCGTCTTCCAGATCGGCTCCATCACCAAGGTCTACACCGCCACCGCCGTGATGCGCCTCATCGACCAGGGCAAACTCACCCTCGACACCCCGGTCACCCAACTGCTCCCGGATCTGGCGCTCCCCGGGAAGGACACCGGACAGATCACCGTACGCCACCTCCTCACCCACACCGGCGGCATCCCCGGCGACGTCTTCGACGACACCGGCCGAGGCGACGACTGCCTGGAACGCTACGCCGCCCTCCTGGCCGGACACCCCCAGACCCACCCCGTCGACACCACCTGGTCCTACTGCAACGCCGGATACTCCGTCCTCGGCCTGATCATCGAAAAGATCACCGGACAGGTCTGGGACGACGCCATGCGGGAACTCCTCTTCCACCCCCTCGGGTTCACGTCCACCATGACACTGCCGGAACAGGCACTCACCCACGGTGCCGCGATGGGACATGTGCCCGGCCCCGACGGGACACTGGCACCGGCCCCTGTGTGGAACCTGCCCCGCTCGGGCGGTCCGGCGGGCTGCGTCGTCGCCACCGCACGCGACGTCCTCGAATTCGCCGCACTCCATCTGCGCGGCGGAACGGCGCCCGACGGCACACAGCTCCTCTCCCCCGGACTCGTCAGGGAGATGGCGGCCCGTCAGGTCACCCTCCCCGCCGGGGTGGATGTCGCCGATTCCTGGGGGCTCGGCTGGGCCCGGGAGGACTGGAACGGCCGGCCGGTGATCGGACACGACGGCGCCACCATCGGCCAGGGCGCGGCTCTGCGGATCTCGGCCGAACACGACCTGTCCGTCAGCCTGCTGACCAACGGCGGTCCCGTCCGCGACCTCCACGCCGCGCTCTTCGGTGAGATTTTCCGCGAACTCGCCGGGATCGAGATGCCCGCACCGCCCACCCCGCCCGTGGATCCGCCCGCCCCAGCCGACACCACCGCGCTCACCGGAACCTACGAAACCCCCGCCATGCGGTTGGAGGTCTTCCAGGAGGGTGCCGGGCTGCGTGTCCGGATGAGTTTCACGATCGACCTGGGCGACAACCAGCCCCCCAGCGTGCTTGATCTCGTACCGGCCGGGGAGAACCGGTTCCTGGTCCGGATGCCCGGCAACCGGCAGTGGACACCGGCGGCCTTCCTCCACCTCGACAACGGCGACAGGTACCTCCACTTCGGTGCCCGCGCGGCCCGCAGGACGGCCTGACCCGGCCGGGTCCACCGCCGGGCGCGGTGTCAGGCGGCGCGGCTGCCGGTCAGCATGCGCAGGGTGATGTCGGCAAGGCGCTGCCCCTGGTAGCGAGCGGCGCTGAGGACGTTGTCGCCGGGCAGTTCACCGGCGCCCGAGGCGTGCGCCGTGCCGTAGGGGTTGCCGTTGGCCGCGAACACGGACTGGTCGGTGTAGCCGGGCGGGACGATCAGCGAGCCCCAGTGGTACAGCGTGTTGTAGAGCGCGAGCAGGGTCGACTCGTTGCCGCCGTGCAGGTTGGAGGCGCTGACGAACGCGGTGGTGGGCTTGTCGGCGAAGACACCGCGCTGCCACAGTCCGCCCGTGCTGTCGATGAACTGCTTGAACTGGGACGCGACATTGCCGAAGCGGGTGGGCGTCCCGAACGCGTAGGCGTCGGCCCAGGTCAGATCGTCATGGGTGGCCACATCGACGCCCTGGACGGCATCGACGTGCGCCCGCCAGGACGGGTTGGAGTCGATGGCCTCGTCGGGGGCGAGTTCGGCGACCCGGCGCAGCCGCACCTCGGCACCCGCCTTCTCCGCGCCTTCCGCCAGCGCCTCGGCGAGGCGGTGCACACTTCCGGTCGACGAGTAGTAGACGACGGCGATCTTGGGGGTGATGTCGATGGTCATCGGTGGCCTTCCTGAACCGGCAGGTTAAGTGGATATCTATCCGCTTCAACGAAGATAGTAGATCGCTCAACTACTTTGCAAGTTCCTACCGGATAGCTATCCGGTAGGCTGAGGCCGAGGAATGGACCGAACAACCGTACGGAGCGGAACGGAGCCACCGCCGTGCACGCCAAGGAGCCTCATCGGCCGGACCTCCCCCTCGGCGACCGCCCGCCGAAGCGTCCGCTCCCGGCGGGACCCCGTGCGGACGCGGCCCTCAACCGCCGCAGGATCCTCGAAGCGGCTGCCGGGATCGTGGCCACGCAGGGCCCCGAAGCCCTCACCATGAACGCCGTGGCGCGAGCGTCGGGGACCGGGGTGGGCACGGTCTACCGGCGCTTCGGCGATGTCGCAGGACTGATCTCGGCCCTGCTGGACAACCGGGAGCGGGAGTTCCAGGAAGCCTTTGTCTCCGGGCCGCCCCCGCTGGGCCCCGGCGCACCGCCGGAGGAGCGGCTGCGCGCGTTCCTGCACGCGCTCGCCGACCGGGTCATCGAGCAGCGCGAGCTGCTGCTCGCCGGTGAGGCGGCCTCACCCACCGGGCGTCATATCCACGGCTCACATCTCGCCAGACACGTCCATCTGACGATGCTCATCCGGCAGATCCGCCCCGACGCCGACGCTCCGCTGCTGGCCCACTTCCTGCTGGCGCCCTTCGCGCCCAGCCTCATCAGCCATCTCACCCATGATCAGCACCGGACACCGGAGCAGATCAAGGACGGCCTCGACCTGGTCCTCAGCGGCGGCGTACTCGCGCGCTGACCCGTTCGGCGGCTGCCGGCCTGTGACGCAAGGCGCCACCCGGGGCCCGACGGCCGACCGGCACGCCGGTCCTCAGGGGCCCGTGACGCCGTCGATCCGCTCCCTGAGCAGGTCGGCGTGGCCGTTGTGACGCGCGTACTCCTCGATCAGATGGACCAGGATCCAGCGCAGGGAGACCTCCCGGCCCCCGGCGATCACGGCGTCCCGCTCCGAGAACGTGCCGCACTCGTCGAGCGAGGAGCCCGCGATCAGCTCCCGGCCCCGGGCCACTTCGCCGTGCCAGACGGTCAGCGCCTGGGCGATCCCGCGCTCCGGGTCGAGCGTGAAGCCGTCGCTGCCCCCGTCCGCGTACACCGGTGGCACATCCTGTCCGGCGAAGACGCGCTGGAACCAGTTGCGCTCGACCTCCGCCAGATGCTGGACGAGACCGAGCAGCGTCATCGACGACGGTTCCACCGACGCCTCCCGCAGCCGCGCGTCGTCGAGCCCCTCGCACTTCAGCATGAGCGTGGCCCGGTGAAACTCCAACCAGCTCTCCAGCATGGCGCGTTCGCCGGCCCGAAGGGGTGGGACAAGGCGTCCGTCCGGTGTCGTCGGCATGCCCGCCATCGTGGCACAGGCACCGTCGGCCCCGGTAGCCGATGCCCCGCCCACGGTGACCGATAACCCGCCCTCGTCGCCGATGTCCCCGCCCGCGACAGCCAACGCCCCGGCCTCGCCCTCGCCCTCGTTGACCGGGATCCCCGCCCGCGGCAGCCGACGCCCCCGCCGTCAGCGGCCGAGATCCCCCCGCCGGCGGCGACCGGGTGTCCGCCGACCGGGTGGGCTCAGGCCCGCCGCCGCCTCCCGCCCGCCATCGCGTGGCGCGAGGTGGTGAAGTGGTGCCGAACCTGTCCGCGAAGGCCGCCGGGGCCGCCGGGGCCGCCCACACCCGGTCGCGGGCGACCGGGTTCGCCCCCCTGGACACCGGAGGTCCGTATGGAGCCGCTCATCGCCCTCGTCGTCGGCTTTCTGGCGGCCCGGCTGACCGGGCTGCTCGGCGTGGAGGCACTCGACAGCTGGCAGCCCGCCCTGCGCGTCGGGCTGGCAGTGATGTTTCTGCTCACCGGGCTGTCCCACTTCCACCCCAAGATGCGCGCCGACATCATCGGCATGGTCCCGCCCTCGCTGCCCCGCCCGGAACTGCTGGTGAACATCACCGGATCGCTCGAACTGGCGGGGGCGGTCGGCCTGCTGATCCCCGCGACGGCGCCCTGGGCGGCGGGTGGGCTCATCCTGCTGCTGATCGCCATGTATCCGGCGAATGTCTCCGCGGCCAGACGGCAGGTGGCCCAGGGCGACCCGCTGGGGCCACGTACCGCCGTGCAGCTCGCGCTCATCGGCGCGGCGGCTCTCACCTTGCTCTGACGAGGCTTCCCGGGCGGAAGCCACAAACGGTCACGAGAGGTCGCGCCACCTGCGCCCACAGCCGCCATAGCGGCATAGCGAGATAGCGGCATAGCGGCCAGTCATTGTCCTAGTTCATCTCTACGGTCGCTCCATGACTTCTGATACCTCGGGAACCTCCGGGACCGCCGCGCCTTCCGAGACCGACGAGATTCTGGACATGCTGGGCACGGCGCGGCGCACCCTGCTCATCACCCTGCGCAAGGTCACCGACGCGGAGGCCGGAGAGCGCGCCACCGTCAGCGAGCTGACCCTCGGCGGCATTCTCAACCACCTCACACAGGGCGAGCGCGTCTGGACGCACATCATGACCGACAACACCGGTGGGACACCGGAAGGCATGTGGGACATGGGGCAGTACGCGACGCCCGCGGGGGCGACCGTGCGGGAACTGCGCAGGGCGTACGAGGAAGCCGCGCGCGCCACCGACGCGGCGGCCCGCACCGTGCACCCGGACACCGAGGTGCCCCTGCCGGAGACGCCCTGGGAGCCCGGCGTCGTCCACCGCTGGTCCGTGCGGCGGATTCTGCTGCATCTGTTCCAGGAGACCGCACAGCACGCCGGGCACGCCGACATCATCCGGGAGTCGCTCGACGGGGCCAGCACCACGGAGCAGTTGGGCTCCGCGCACGAGTAGTCCCGGACCGCTCCCGTACGGGTCCGGGCGGTCGTCGCCCGCTGTGCCGCGACCCCTGGACAGCTAACGCCGTTAGCCCTACAGTCATGACTACCGGCTAACGGCGTTAGCCATCGAGACGGGAGACCGCCATGAGCGTTCAGACGATCGCAACGACCCCGCACCGCGAGACCCGCCCCGAGGGCGCCGGACGGCCCGTCACGGGCTCCTGGTCGCCCGCGCGGATGGCGGGGTGGGGGGTGCTCGCTCTGGCGCTCGGGGCGTTCGCGGTGTTCGAGTCGTGGAAGTACGGGCTGCCGACGACTGCCGCGGCCCTGCTGTTCCTCGTCGCCCCCGACCTGGTGGCGCGGGCCGCGCGTGGTCGCGGCAAGGCCGCCGCGTACGCCTTCAACGGGTGGCTGCCGCTGGCCGTCCTGGTGTTCTACACCTTCGGGCCCGTCGTGTGGCCGCCGCTGTTCACGGCCGCGCTGGCCTGGCTGCTGCGGATCGTGGCCGGACGTATGACGCGCCGTGGCTGACCGTTCCGCGCAGATCGTCGCCGCCGCGCTGGAGATCCTGGAGGCGGGCGGGGCGGACGCGATGTCGATGCGGGCGATCGCCGACCGCGTCGGCATCCGCGCGCCGTCCCTGTACAAGCACTTCCCGGACAAGTCGGCCGTCGAGACCGAGCTGAAGATCGTCGGCATGGCCGCGCTCGCCGACGACCTCGAAGCCGTCGAGGCGGCCGAAAGCGGACTGCTGCCGCTGGCGCTCGCGTATCGCGCCCACGCTCTCGGCCGCCCGCATCTGTACCGGCTCACCGCCGGTCAGCCGCTACCGCGCGACCGGTTTCCCGAGGGCCTGGAGGACCGGGCCGCCGCCCCCCTGTTCCGGGCGGTCCGCGGCAACCTCGATATCGCCCGCACGGCCTGGGCGTTCGCCCACGGCATGGTGATGCTGGAACTCGACGGCCGCTTCCCGCCCGAGGCGGACCTGGACTCCGCCTGGTCCGCCGGCTGCGCGGCCTTCGAGTCCGCGGCGGTCCACGGCCGGGATACGGCGACCTGACAGCGCGGGGGGGCCCGGGGCCCAGACCATCCGCAGTGTGCCGGGGGCCGGGCGCGACCCCGGAACGGCCCGGTGAGGCGGCCGGGGCCCCGGAACGGCCCTGCGGCCACCCGGTCGGGAAGGATCTTCGTACAGACGTCCGGCAGCCCCGCTGCCTGCAACGTTCATGCAACGTAGCGTCGTGTTCACTGAATGACACTGCCCCGGTGGCCGCCCCGATGCCGGGCGGCCCGGCGCGGGCTGCCGGGGTTCCGGAG
>NZ_JBSGUP010000150.1:0-14233 GCF_053607985.1 Streptomyces sp. NPDC055078 | reverse complement strand
CCCCGAGGGGTACGCGGCTCCGCCGCGCCCCTGAGGCCCGGAGGGCGAACTGTCAGTTTCACGACTCAAAGCAGGTTCTCCCGGTTGGCTTCGCCGCCCGTTTGTCTCACTGGATAGCTACTGCTTGGGCGGCTCGGCGGCGCGCACCACCATACTGGCCGCCACGGACACTCAATCTGTGACTGTGGGAATGCGCCGTTCCGTCGACCGACGCGCATGGCCGGACCGGGGGCTTCCCACCTCCGTGACGAACCACCCTATGGGCCCGCCGAACCCGCTGTCAGCCGGGGGCACCGCACGTCCTCTACGGGTCAAGTCGGCCGTCGCCGCCGCCCGGTTGCGCGACCCGCGACATGGTGGCGCACATCACAGCGACCATTACTCCACCGAGAATGAAGACGAGCGGCCCGATTCCGGCCGGAAAGAGCCCGTCGCCCTCGGACCGTCCGGTGCTCAGCACCACGATGGCGGCCAGCCAGCCGGTACCGGCCGCCGCCACACCGAGTTGGGTGCCGGTCGCCCGCAGAGAGCCGTAGAAAAGTCCGGCGGAGCCCAGCAGCGCGAGCAGCAAACCGCCCGGGAACCAGGCGCCTTGCACCAGTGAGCCCGCGGCCCCGACCACCGCGCCGAAGACGGCGAGGCCGAGATACGCGGCGATCCTGCCGGGCCCGAACGGCCCCGCCGGCCGGGCCCCGGCACCGGACCTCCCGACGCCGCTCACGCACTCGCTCCCGCGGTCCCGGGAGTCCCCGTGGCCTCGTGGGTTCCCGCCGTCCCGACACGTCCCTCGGTCCCGGGCCTCCCCTCGGTCCCGGAAGTCCCCGTGGTCCCGCCACTTCCCCTGGCTCCGGGAACGCCCTCCGCTCCCGCGACGCCCGCGAAGAGATCCCGTTCGCGCTCGCCGGACGGCGTGCCCGGCTCACCCGCCGCCAACTGGTAGTACTCCGTAGCGAACATCGGCTGCCGCAGATTGTTGGAGAGCGTGAAGTACGGCCCGCTCACGGTGACTTGAGTGGCGTGGGCGGCCATCGCCGCCGCCTTGCGCTCCGCGTACGCGCTGCCGTCGATCTCCGTGGTGATCTCCGCGTCGTCGACCACACCCGGGACGTCGTCGACCGCGCCTACGCCTACGCCTACGGAATCCGTACCGCTCTCCGCGCGGAGTCGGGCGAAACCCTCCTCGGCCACCGAGCGCGGGACACGGTTCCAGTAGATCTTGGCGACGGTGTGCGGATCGCCGAGGTCGCGGCGGAAGGCGCGCTCCGACGCCAGTTCGGCCGCGCGCATCGCGACCCGGTGGGCCTGGATGTGGTCGGGGTGCCCGTACCCCCCACGGGGGTCGTAGGTCACCAGCACCTGAGGGCGCACCGAACGGATGATCTCCACGAGATACGGAGCCGCGTCATCGACGGGGGTGTCCCAGAACGCGCCCTCGCGGCGGTTCTGCTCGGCGCCCATCATCCCGGAGTCACGGAAGCGCCCGGGGCCGCCGAGGAAGCGGTGGTCGGTGACGCCCAGCTCCTTCATCGCCGCGGCCAGTTCACCCACCCGGTGCGGGCCGAGCCGGTCGTCACGGTCCGGTGCGAGATGGGCGAGATCCGGCGGAATGACCTCGCCCTCTTCTCCGAGGGTGCAGGTCACCAGGGTGACCTTCGCGCCGGCGTCGGCGTACAGCGCCATCGTCGCGCCATTGTTGATCGACTCGTCGTCCGGATGCGCGTGCACCAGGAGCAGACGACGGACAGGAAGATCCTTCATATGGGACAGCCTACGATCAGGGCCGCACCGCCGCGCCAAAACCCGGGGGCCCCGCTCATCGGATTCCGACGCCCCCGGCCCGTCGGACATGATCGCTCGGATCATCGGAAACTGGATCATCAGCGGATCGTCGGATACCGGTCGTCGGATGCCGGTCGGCAGAAGCGGATCGTCAGAGGCGGATCGGTCAGAGGCGGATCTCAGAACTTGAAGTCGCCGATCATTCCCGCCACGTTCGTGGTCAGGTCTCTGATCGTCGGGGCGATCGACGAGCTGGCGAGATAGAACCCGAGCAACATACAGACCGCCGCGTGCCCACCCTTGAGCCCGGACTTCCGGATCAGCAGGAAGACGACGATCGCCAGCAGCACCACCGCCGAAATCGAGAGTGCCACGGCGGTTCACCTCCACAGATATTCGGTCGGGACAGGCAGCTTGCAGTTGCCAGATGGTTCCTACCCACCTTGCGCTACGGATCATAACTATCCGTGCGAACGCATCGATCGGTGCACGGCAGCACACGGGGGCGCACGACCGCTAGGTTCGGTCGTATGACCATGAGGACGCAGCTCTCCTTTCCGCGCCAGTACGCCAGGACCCAGCGCTTCACCCTGGGCGCCCCCCGCGCTTTCACGGTGTCCCCGGACGGTTCCCGGGTGGTCTTCATCCGGTCGGCCTCCGGGACCGACCGGCGCGGCGGACTCTGGGTGCTGGATCTGGACGGAGAGGGCGGACGCCCGCAGGAGCGGATGGCCGCCGACCCTCAGGTGCTGCTCGGCGGGTCGCATGAGCAACTGTCCCCCGAAGAGCGGGCCCGGCGCGAGCGCAGCCGTGAGGGATCGGCGGGAATTGTCGGTTACGCGGTGGACAGAGCGGCCGAGTTGGCGGTCTTCGCGCTCTCGGGGCGGCTGTTCACGGCGGAGCTGCGGGCCGGGACGGCCCGCGAACTGCCCGCCCTGGGGCCGGTGATCGACCCGCGCCCGTCCCCCGACGGCCGGTGGATCGCCTACGCCTCCCGGGGCTCACTGCGGGTCATCGGCACCGAGGACCCCCAGAGCGCCGACGGGCCCCGGAACACCGAGAACACCGAAGCCGCCGGGAACAGCGCGGGCACCGGGAACAGCGCGGGCACCGGGGACAGCGCGGGCACCGGGGACAGGGCGCTCGCCGAGCCGGAGGACGAGCACAGCTCGTACGGCACGGCGGAGTTCATCGCGGCGGAGGAGATGGGCCGTCCGCACGGCTTCTGGTGGTCGCCCGATTCCGATCGGCTGCTGGTCGCGCGGGTGGACGAGCGCCGGGTGCGGCGCTGGTGGATCTCGGACCCCGCGCACCCGGACCGGGAGCCGGAGGAGATCGCCTACCCGTCGGCGGGGACGCCCAACGCCGATGTCCGGCTGTTCCTCGTCTCGCTGGACGGCGACCGTACGGAGGTGCTCTGGGACCGCGAGCGGCTGCCCTATCTGGCGAGGGTGCACTGGTCCGACGCGGGCGCTCCGCTGCTGCTCGTACAGGCTCGTGATCAGCGTACGCAGCGCTGTCTCGCGGTGGACACGGCGACCGGCGCGACCCGGACCGTACATGTCGACGAGGATCCCATCTGGCTGGATCTTTTCCCCGGGGTGCCCGCGTGGGCGCCGGACGGCCGTCTCGTACGGATCGCCGACGAGGGCGGGGCGCGGGTGCTGGCGGTCGGCGACCGGGCCCTGACCGGGGCCGCTCTCCAGGTGCGCGCGGTCCTCGACATCGGTGCGGAAGACGTCCTGATCTCGGCTGTCGCCGGCGAGGACGCCGCTGATCCGGAGATCGGCGAGGTCCATGTCTACCGGGTCGGCGACCGGGGCGTCGAACGGATCTCGGAGGGCCCGGGGGTGCATGCGGCGGCCCGTTCCGGCGCGGTGACGGTGCTCGCGTCCGCCCGTGCGGACGCCGACGGCACCTCGGTCCAGATCCTGCGGGACGGCAAACCGGTCGCCCCGGTGCACTCCTACGCGGAGCCCCCGGTGCTGACGGCCAGGCCCCGGCTGTGCGCGGTCGGGGTACGCCGGATTCCGTGCGCGGTCCTGCTGCCGACGCGGTACGAGGAGTCGGACGGACCGCTTCCGGTGCTGATGGATCCGTACGGGGGACCGCACGGCCAGCGCGTGTACGCCGCGCGCAACGCCCATCTGACCTCGCAGTGGTTCGCCGACCAGGGTTTCGCGGTGGTCGTCGCGGACGGCCGGGGCACCCCGGGCCGCTCCCCCGGCTGGGAGAAGTCGGTCAGGGACAACCTCACGCTGACCCTGGACGATCAGATCGACGCGCTGCACGCACTGGCCGATTCGTTTCCTCTGGACCTGGGGCGGGTGGGGATCCGTGGCTGGTCGTACGGCGGCTATCTGGCCGCGCTGGCCGTTCTGCGGCGGCCCGATGTCTTCCACGCCGGGATCGCGGGGGCGCCCGTCTCCGATATGCGGCTGTACGACACCCACTACACCGAGCGGTATCTGGGGGATCCCGGCGAGCGGCCCGAGGTCTACGCGGCGAACTCCCTGGTGACGGAGGACGGACTGACCTCGCCGGAGAAACCCGCCCGCCCCCTGATGATCATTCACGGCCTGGCCGACGACAATGTGGTGATGGCGCACAGTCTGCGGCTGTCGTCGGCCCTGCTGGCGGCGGGGCGCGAGCATGAGGTGCTGCCGCTGAGCGGGGTGACGCATATGACGCCGCAGGAGCAGGTGGCGGAGAACCTGCTGCTGCTTCAGGTGAGCTTTTTGCGGCGGGTGCTGAGGGTGGGGGCGGGGGTGGGGTAGCGCGGGTCCTTGTCGGGGGCGCTGCCCCCGAACCCGCCCCCTACGCCCTAGCGGGCGTGGGGGGACCCCCAGCGCCTCAACCTCCCCCAGGGCTCCGCCTGGGAGGTACCCCCAGGCGGGGCTGAAAAGCTCTCCTTCCGGCCGACCGGGCTGGATTGGCTTGGGACGGTTCACTCCACCGGGGGAACGACCTGTTTCTCTTCCGCGAAGTGGCAGGCCGATGGGTGCTGGGCAGGGCCCTCCGTGTAGCGGAACTCTGCCGGTACGGCCAGCAGTGGGACCTCCAGCGTGCAGCGTTCCTGGGCCTTCCAGCAGCGGGTGCGGAAGCGGCAGCCGGAGGGGATGTTGGCGGGTGAGGGGACGTCGCCGCCGAGGAGGATGCGTTCGCGGTGTTCGCGGGCCTCGGGGTCGGGCACCGGGACGGCGGACAGCAGGGCCTGGGTGTAGGGGTGCGTGGGGTGGTCGTAGATCTCCTCGTCGCGGCCGATCTCGACGATCCGGCCGAGATACATCACGCCGACGCGGTCCGAGATGTGCCGCACGATCGACAGATCGTGGGCGATGAAGACATAGCTGAGCCGGAACTCGCTCTGGAGCCGGTCGAGAAGGTTGATCACCTGAGCCTGGACGGAGACGTCGAGCGCGGAGACGGGTTCGTCGGCGACGATGATCTCGGGCCGGAGGGCCAGGCCCCGGGCGATACCGATGCGCTGCCGCTGGCCGCCGCTGAACTGGTGCGGATAGCGATTGATGTACTCGGGGTTGAGGCCCACCACATCGAGCAGGTCCCGCACCTTGCGTCGCCGGTCACCCTTAGGGGCGACCTCGGGGTGGATCTCGTAGGGCTCACCGATGATGTCCCCGACCGTCATCCGGGGATTGAGCGAGGTGTACGGGTCCTGGAACACCATCTGAATGTTCCGGCGGACGGATCTCAGCGCGCGGCCCGACAGCGCGGTGATGTCGTCGCCCTTGTAGCGGATGGTCCCGGCTGTCGGCCGCTCCAGATTGACCAGCATTCTGGCGAGGGTGGACTTCCCGCTGCCGGACTCGCCGACGATGCCGAGGGTCTCGCCCGCCACGACGTCGAGATCGACGCCGTCGACGGCCTTGACCGCGCCCACCTGCTTCTTGAAGAGGACACCCCGGGTGAGCGGATAGTGCTTGACCAGATCCCGTACTTCGAGGATCGCCTCAGCCACGGGGTGCCTCCCCGTCGTCCCCGGCCGACCCGCCGTCCCGCGTCGGCCCGCCGTCCCCGGCCGACCCGCCGTCCCGCGTCGGCCCGCCGTCCCCGGCCGACCCGCCGTCCCGCGTCGGCCCACCCTGCCGGGAGCCCCCGCCCCGCCCGAGGCCCCCGGCCGGCCCACCCCTCAGGGTCTGCTCCCAGAAGTGGCAGGCGCTGCCGCGCTCTCCCGACACCTCGTACAGCGGTGGTTCGTCGGTCCGGCACACCTCCTGCGCCATCGGACAGCGCGGGTGGAAGGCACACCCGGGCGGGATGTTCATCAGATTGGGTGGCAGGCCCTTGATCGCGTACAGCTCCCTGCCCTTCTGGTCCAGGCGCGGGATCGACTGGAGCAGGCCCTGGGTGTAGGGGTGGGCGGGGGCCCGGTAGATGTCGTGGACGGGGGCGGTCTCGACGATGCGTCCCGCGTACATCACGGCGATCCGGTCGGCGACATCGGCGACGACGCCGAGGTCGTGGGTGATCAGGATCAGGCCCATGTTCAGCTCGCTCCGGAGCTTGGCGAGCAGATCCATCACCTGGGCCTGGACGGTGACATCGAGCGCGGTGGTGGGCTCGTCGGCGATGATCAGCGCGGGTTCCAGGGCGAGTGCCATCGCGATCATCACGCGCTGGCGCATTCCGCCGGAGAACTGGTGGGGGTACTGCCCGACCCGCTCCTTCGCGGCGGGGATGCCGACCCACTCCATCAGTTCGACGGCCCTGGCGCGCGCGGCCTTCCTCTTCATGCCCTGGTGGACGGTGAACATCTCGCCGAGCTGGTCGCCGACGCTGAGGACGGGGTTCAGCGACGACAGCGAGTCCTGGAAGATCATGGCCATCTGCGCCCCGCGGATCCGGCGCCGCTCTTCCTCCTTGAGTTTCAGCAGGTCCCGGCCGCGGAAGAGGATCTCGCCGCCGGTGATCCGCCCGGGGGGTGTGTCGAGGATGCCCATGATCGCCTGGGCGGTGACCGACTTCCCGGAGCCCGACTCGCCGAGTACGGCGAGGGTCCGGCCCTCCTCGACGCTGTAGTCGACCCCGTTGACGGCCTTGGCGACGCCGTCCCGGGTACGGAACTCCACCTGGAGCCCCCGGACGTCCAGCAGCGGGGCGGGAGCCGCGTCGGCGGGGCTTGCGGTGCTCATGGCGGCTCCTCAGCGCAGCTTGGGGTCGAGGGCGTCGCGCACCGCGTCGCCGAGCATGATGAACGCGAGCACCGTGACCGCCAGCGCCCCGGCCGGCCAGAGCAGCATGTGCGGGGCGTTGCGGACGTAGGGCGAGGCGGAGGAGATGTCGATGCCCCAGGAGACGGTGGGCGGTTTCAGTCCGGCGCCGAGGTAGGACAGGGTCGCCTCCAGGGCGATATAGGTGCCGAGCGCGATGGTCGCGACCACGATGACGGGCGCGACGGCGTTGGGCGCGATGTGCCGCAGCAGCATCCGGGAGTTGGAGGCGCCGAGCGCGCGGGCGGCCTGGACGTAGTCGTGGTGCTTGGCGGTGATGACGGAGCCTCGGGCGATCCGGGAGATCTGCGGCCAGCCCAGCAGCACCATGAAGCCGACGACCGGCCAGACGGTGGTGGAGTGGACGACGGAGAGCAGCACCAGACCGCCGAGGATGACGGGGATACCGAAGAACACATCGGTGAGCCGGGAGATGACCCCGTCCCAGCCGCC
Source organism: Streptomyces sp. NPDC055078 (assembly GCF_053607985.1). Classification (NCBI taxonomy): domain Bacteria; kingdom Bacillati; phylum Actinomycetota; class Actinomycetes; order Kitasatosporales; family Streptomycetaceae; genus Streptomyces; species Streptomyces sp. NPDC055078. The sequence goes on along the minus strand of NZ_JBSGUP010000150.1, from coordinate 6,770 downwards.
GCCGAAGAAGCCGGCGAGGCCGCCGAGTACGGAGCCGAGGAGCGCGACACCGGCGGTGGCGCAGACACCGACCGTGACCGAGGTGCGGGCTCCGTAGACGGTACGGGTGTAGACATCGCAGCCCTGTCCGTTGAAGCCGAAGGGGTGGCCTGGCTGGGAGCCCTCCTGGGCCTTGGCGAGATCGCACTGGAGGGGGTTGCCTGACGCGATCAGGGCGGGCCAGATCGAGATGAGCACCAGGAAGACGATGATCATCCCGGAGACGACGAAGACGGGGTTGCGCCGCAGATCCCGCCAGGCGTCGGACCACAGACTGCGGGGCCGCTCTCCCGGTCCGGTGCCGAGCGGGCCGCCGGGGGCGGCCGATGGGCGCTCCAGGCTCTCGCCCTCGCTGGTCGCGAGGTCCATCGCGGCGCCCGCGCCGGTCGGCGCGATCGCTCCCCCGTCGTCGTACTGCGGCTCAGGCATAGCGGATCCTCGGATCGAGCACGGCGTACAGCAGGTCCACGAGGAGATTCGCCACCAGGAACACCAGCACCAGCACGGTCACGAAGCCGACGACCGTCTGGGTGTTCTGGCGCAGAATGCCCTGGTAGAGCTGGTAGCCGACGCCGTGGATATTGAAGATGCGCTCGGTGACGATCGCCCCGCCCATCAGCGCGCCGATATCGGCGCCGATGAAGGTGACCACCGGGATCAGTGAGTTGCGCAGCAGATGCCGGGTGATGATCCGGCTTCTGGGCAGGCCCTTGGCCCTGGCCGTACGGACATAGTCGGAGCGCGCGTTCTCGGCGATGGAGGTGCGGGTGAGCCGGGTGACGTACGCGAGGGAGATGGAGGCGAGCACCAGCCCGGGGACCAGCAGTTCGCCGATGGGGGCCTCGGGCGATACGGCGGGTTTGATGACGCCCCATTCGACGCCCAGCAGAAGCTGGAGGAGCAGACCGGTGACGAAGGTCGGGACCGAGATGACGACGAGGGTGAGCACCAGGACGCCGGTGTCGACGGGCCGGCCGCGCTTCAGCCCGGTGAGCACGCCGAGGGTGATGCCGATGACGATCTCGAAGCAGATCGCGACCAGGGTGAGCCGGATGGTGACGGGGAACGCGTCGGCCATCAGCTCGGTGACCGGCTGGCCGTTGAAGGCGGTGCCGAAGTCCCCGGTGAAGACGTGCCCCATATAGGTCAGGTATTGCTGCCACACCGGTTTGTCGAGGCCGAACTCACTGCGCAGCCGGGCGGCGGTGGCCGGGTCGCACTGGCGCTGGCCGCAGAGCCCGGCGATGGGGTCGCCCATCACATTGACCATGAGGAAGATCAGCAGCGTGGCGCCGAAGAAGACGGGGATCATCTGCAGCAGACGCCGGATCACATAGCGTCCCATGGCTGTCTCCCGGGGTCGGGGTCGTGGTCACGGCGGGTCGAGGGGCCGGCGGGGGCGGCCGGGCGTGCGGCGGAGGGGTCGCCGGGCCGGTCGCCCGGTGCGCACCGGCCCGGTCCGCGCCGGGCCCCTCGCCCGCCGGCGTCAGCCGACCTTGATCTCGTTGTAGACCGGGACGCTGAAGGGGTTCAGCGAGACGTCGGAGAGGCGCTGCGAGTAGCCCGCGCTGCCGTTCTGGTACCAGAGCGGGATGGCCGCCATCTGGTCCCGTACGACCTCTTCGGCCTGCTGGAAGGTCTCCACGGCCTTCGCGGTGTCGGTCTCGGCGTTGGCCTGGTCGACGAGTCGGTCGAAGGCGGGGTCGGACCACTTGCCGTCGTTGGAGGAGGCGTTGGTGTAGTACAGCGGCTGCAGGAAGTTCTGGATCAGCGGGTAGTCCATCTGCCAGCCGGCCCGGAAGGGGCCGGGCATCTGGGACTTGGTGATCTGGTCGCGGAAGTCGGCGAAGGTGCCGATCGGGTTGCCGACGCAGGCGCGGTCGTTGCCGACCACGTTGTTGATGCTGTTGCAGACGGCGTCGACCCAGTCCTTGTGGGAGCCGGTGTCGGCGTTGTACGAGATCTTCATCTGGCCGCCTGGGATGCCGCCGCCCTCCTCGATCAGCTTCCGCGCCTCGGTGGGGTTGTAGTCGCAGGCATCGCCGCAGAGGGTCTCGCTGAAGCCGCCGTCCTCGCCGAGCACGGGCGAGGTCCAGTCCTTGGCGGGGGTGCGCGTCTTCTGGAAGATCGTGTCGGTGATCTGCTGCCGGTTGATCGCCCGGGAGAGACCGGTACGGAGTTTCGCCCCGTCCGGGGTGTCCCACGCCTTGTCGTAGAACGGGAAGGCGAGGGTCTGGATGATCCCGGCGGGGGTGTTGATGTAACGGTCGCCGAGGTCGGCCGTCACATTCTTGAGCTGCGACGCGGGTACGTCGTCGACGAGGTCGAGGTTGCCCGCCGTCAGATTGGTGTAGGCGGTGTTGTTGTCGGTGTAGACGTCGAGGTCGACACCGCCGTTCCGCGCCTGGTCGGGGCCCGGGTACTCCTCCCACTTGCGCAGGGACATCTTCGAGCCCCGGGCGTAGGAGTCGACGGTGTACGGGCCGTTGCCGACGGGCTTGGCGAGCCAGGCTGCGTGGTCGTCGAAGAAGGCCCGGGGCAGCGGGGCGAAGGCGGCGTAGCCGAGGGTGTCGGGCCAGGTGGAGAACTTCTGGCTGAGCTTGACGGTGAACGTACGCTCTCCGGTGACCCGCAGCCCTGACAGGGTGTCGGCGGTCGGCTCACCGGAGTCGGGGTGGACCTGGGCGTACCCGTCGATATAGCCGAAGAAGTACGCGTTGCGCTGGTTGTTCTTCAGGCTCGCGCCGTAGTTCCAGGCGTCGACGAAGGACTTGGCGGTGACCGGCTCGCCGTCGCTGAAGGTCCAGCCGTCCCTGACCGTGACGGTGAAGTTGACCGAGTCCGAGGTGTCGATGCTCTCGGCCAGCATGTCCTTGGCCTCACCGGTCTTCGGGTCGTACCGCTTGAGGCCCCGGAAGATCATGTCCAGGACCTTGCCGCCCTGCACCTCATTGGTGTTCGCGGGCTCCAGCGGGTTCTGCGGGTCGCCCCAGGACGCGCTGATGATTCCACTGGCGCCACCAGCGCTGTCGCCGCCACCGCCGCAGGCTGTCGCGGCGAGGGCCATGGCCATCGCGCACGCGGCCCATCTGGCGTGCGTGGCTCCACGCATGGGGTGCCTCCCGTCCTGAGTCTCGCCCTAGGACCGAATATCACCCCGCACCGGGCCATTCCGCACTCCGGCCGCCGCCGTCCGGACGAGTCGCTCCGCCGTCCGGCCTGGGCCCGCGCCCCGCGTGGGCTGATGCGCACCCCTGCGGGGTGTCCTCAATCGCCGGACGGGCTGAAAGTGCGCGCTCAGGCCCGCAGGCTGCCGCCCCCTGGGGCTCGGGGTCCGTCCTCAAACTCCCCCAGACTTCGTCCGGGGGACCCCCAACAGGCTTGGTTTGCGCACCCGAGCAGGCAAACCAGCCCCGCCGGCGATTGAGGCGCGGGTCCGGGGCAGCGGGCAGCGCCCCGGCGGGAGGCCGCACCGCGCCGCTACGACTCTTTCCGCCGGTCCTCCAGCGCCGCCAGCGCCGGGTCCAGGACGACGTCCTGCGTGCGGGCCTCGATCGAGGGCTCCTCCGGGAAGTGGCACGCGGTGAGGTGCCCGTCGCGGTTGCCGGAGAGCTGGACGAGGGGGGGCTCGTCCGTGGCGCACTTGTCCTGTGCCTTCCAGCAGCGGGTGCGGAACCGGCAGCCGGACGGCGGCATGATCGGCGAGGGGACGTCGCCGGAGAGCCGGATGCGCTCCTTCTTGTGGGAGTCCACATCCGCCTCGGGCACGGCCGAGAGGAGGGCGTGGGTGTACGGGTGGCGCGGCCGGTTGTACAGCGAGTCCCGGTCGGCCACCTCCATCACCTTGCCCAGGTACATCACGGCCACCCGCTGGGAGAAGTGCCGGACGATCGCCAGGTCGTGCGCGATGAAGAGGAAGGAGATGCCCAGTTCTTCCTGGACCTTCTGGAGCAGATTGACGACCTGCGCCTGGATGGACACGTCCAGCGCGGAGACCGGCTCGTCCGCGACGATCAGCTTCGGTTCGAGCGCGAGGGCGCGGGCCACCCCGATCCGCTGGCGCTGGCCGCCGGAGAACTCGTGCGGGAAGCGGTTGTAGTGCTCGGGGTTGAGACCCACGGTCTCCAGCAGCTCCCGCACCCGGCTCTCCCGGCCACCGGGCGGTTCGATCCCGTTGACCTCCATCGGGCTCTTGATGATGGAGCCGACGGTCTGCCGAGGGTTCAGCGACGAGTACGGGTCCTGGAAGATCATCTGGATCTCGGACCGCACCGGAGCCAGTTCCCTGCGGCTGGCGTGGCTGATGTCCTGCCCCGCGTAGGTGATCGTTCCCTCGGTCGGCTCAAGCAGCCGGGTGATCAGCCGGCCGGTGGTCGACTTGCCGCAGCCCGACTCACCGACCAGACCGAGGCTCTCCCCGCTGTGCACGGTCAGATCGATCCCGTCCACCGCCTTGACGGCGCCGACCTTGCGCTTGAAGGGGAAGCCCCCGTAGATCGGGAAGTGCATTTTCAGGCCCTCGACGGTGAGCAGTGGCTCGCCCGTACCGACCTCGGTGGAACCCTGCTGTTGCGGCAGAGTGACGTTTTCACTCATGTCTCTGCGTCTCCTAGCCCAGCCGGGGCTTGATCTGATCGATGAAGATGGTCTGCTTCTGCTCCGACGTGAGGTGGCAGGCGGCGGCCCGCCCGTCGGCCAGTGCGGGCCGCTCCCCCGAGCACCGCCCGTCCGCGACCTCGTCCTTGAAGGCGCAGCGCGGGTGGAAGGGGCAGCCGGTGGGCGGGTTGAGCAGGCTCGGCGGGGAGCCGGGGATCGGGGTGAGCGCTTCGTTGATATCGCCCCCGAGCCGGGGCATCGAGCTGAGCAGACCCCAGGTGTACGGGTGCTTGGGCGTGCGGAGCACATCGCGGACGCTGCCGCGCTCCACCGCCCGTCCCGCGTACATCACGAGCAGATCGTCGGCCATATTGGCGATGACGCCCAGGTCGTGGGTGATGAAGACGATGGCGGACCCGAACTCCTGCTGGAGGTCCTTGAGCAGATCGAGGATCTGGGCCTGCACGGTCACATCGAGCGCGGTCGTCGGCTCGTCGGCGATCAGCAGATCGGGGTCGCAGATCAGGGCCATGGCGATCATCGCGCGCTGGCGCATACCGCCGGAGAACTGGTGGGGGTAGTCGGCGAAGCGCGTCGCGGGCTGCGGGATGCCGACCTTGGCCAGCATCTCGATGGCGCGGGCCTTCGCCTCCTTCTTGGAGGCGCCGGTGTGCTTCATATACGGCTCGGCGATCTGCCGGCCCACCGTGTAGTACGGCGAGAGCGCCGTCAGCGGGTCCTGGAAGATCATCGCGGCCTTGTTGCCGCGGATCTTCTCCATCTCCTTCTCGGGGGCGTCGACCAGTTCCTGGCCGTCCAGATAGATCTCGCCCTCGATGGAGGTGGTCTTGGCGCTGTGCAGTCCGAGGATCGTCAGATTGGTGACGGACTTGCCGGAGCCGGACTCGCCGACGATGCCCAGCGTCTTGCCGCGCTCGACGTCGAAGGAGAGCCCGTCGACCGCCTTGACGATGCCGTCCTCGGTGGAGAACCGCACCCGCAGGTCGCGCACCGAGAGGAAGGCCCCCGGCCCGGTCGGGGCCGGTGTGCCCTCGGTCTTGGTCAGTGTGGTCACGGTCGTTCTCCTAGGCGAGGCGCACGCGCGGGTCGATGTAGGCGTAGGCGATGTCCACGACGATGTTCAGGAGCAGGATGAAGAAGGCTCCGAACAGCATCACGCCCATCGTCAGCGGCAGGTCCTTGTTGAGCGAGGAGTCCACCGCGAGCCGGCCCACCCCGGCGAGGTCGAAGGTGAACTCGGTGACCACCGCGCCCGTGAGGAGCGAGCTGAGGTCCATGCCGAGGATGGTGACGATCGGGGTCAGCGAGCCACGCCAGGCGTAGCGGAAGAATACGTACCGCTGCCGCATGCCCTTGGCCTTGGCGGTGCGGACGTGCTCTTCCTGGAGCTGCTCGATCATGGTGGAGCGCGCCATACGCGTGTACTGAGCGGTGAAGATCGTCGCCATGACCGCCCAGGGGATGATCATCCCCACGACCCAGCCTGCGGGGTCGTCCAGGAACGGCACGTACTTCGGATTCTCCATCCAGCCGGTGCTGTAGACGAGGATGCCGAGGACGATCGGGCCCAGGAAGTAGATCTGGAACGAGCTGAGCACCATGGAGGAGCCGCTGACCAGTTTGTCGACCACGGTGCCGCGCTTCCAGGCGGCGAGCATGCCCGAACCGAGTCCCAGGACCAGGAAGATGACCAGGCCGCCGACGGTGAGCGACAGCGTCAGCGGGAAGCGGTCGATGATCGAGTCCCAGACCAGCTCACGGGATTCGAAGGACACTCCCAGACACGGCGCGGAGCAGTGTCCGGTGGCGAAGTCGCGCCCGGTCAGGATGCCACCCATGAACTCCCAGAACTGGGTGGTGATGGGCTTGTCGAGGCCGAGGTTCTCGCGGATGACCGCGATGTTCTCCGGCGTGCAGTTCTTGCCGCAGGCGAGTTCGGCGAAGTCCTGGGGAATTGTGTAGAACAGGAAGAACGTGAACGCGCCGATCAGGAACATGATGACGACGGCGCCGGTCAACCTGCGGATGAGGAACTGAAGCATCGCGGGAGGCTGCTCTCTTCGGAAGCGGCGGGGGGTTGGGGGGCGATCTCCAGGCCCGGACTGGGGGTGCGC
>NZ_JBSGUP010000149.1:0-14520 GCF_053607985.1 Streptomyces sp. NPDC055078 | reverse complement strand
CCGACAGCCTGCCCCGGCTCGCCGCCCGGGGGACGTACTACCGCGGCGGTCCGGTCGATCTCGCCGAGCTGATCGCCCGCTGGCACCGCGCCGGAGCCGTCGACGGGTTCCAGCTCGTGCCCATCGCGCCCCACCGCGATCTGGAACGACTGGTGAACGGAACCGTCGCCCTGCTCCAGCACCGCAGCCTGTTCCGCGCCTTCCACCCGGGAGGCACGCTCCGGGAGCATCTGGGGCTCACCAGGCTGACCAGGCCCGCCAACCGCCGCGCTCTGACCGGGGGGACCGTATGACATCCCCGCGCGGACCGCTGCATCTCGCGGCGCGGGTACCCGGTGGCGGCGATCCCGCGGGCCCGGCCGATTTCGCGCCCGTCGAGCGGTTCGCCCGCACCGCCGAACGCGGACTGTTCGACTTCGTCCTGCTCCCTGGCGCGGCGGGGCAGTCCGCGCCGTACGCGCCGTACGCGCCCCGGCCGCACCCGCCGGGACCGTACGGCCACCGGGGCCGCCCCGGCGACCCCGGCGCGGCCGGCGGACCCGAGCCGATCACCGTGCTCAACGCGCTCGCCGCCGTCACCGACCGCGTCGGGCTCGCCGCCTCCGTCTGCGCGACCGAGGGCGAACCCTATGAACTGGCCCGCAGACTGGCCTCGCTGGACCATCTCAGCGGCGGGCGGGCGGCCTGGCATCTGGTGAGCGCCGACGACGCCCTCAGGGCGGACGGGAACCGGCGCGGCGACCGCGCCGAGCGGGCCGTCGAGTCCGTCCGCGCGGCCCGTGAGCTGTGGGACTCATGGACGCCGGACGGCCGGGTACGCCCGTTCTCCCACTCCGGACGGCACTTCACGATCGAGGGGGAGTTCACGGTTCCGCGCTCCCCTCAGGGGCATCCGGTCGTGATCCAGGCCGGCGAGGGCGACGCGGACCGGGAGTTCGCGGCGGCGTCGGCCGATGTGGTGGTGCCCCGGCGGCACGGCACCCCGGCGACCTGCCGGGCCTGCCGCGCCGACCTCAGCGGCAGGCTCGCCGCCCATGGCCGGGCGCCGGGCGAGGTGAGGATCATGCCCGAGGTCGCCGTCGTCCTCGGCGCGAGCGAGGGCGAGGCGCGGGAGCGGGCCGCCGAACTGCGCCGGCGGCGGATCTCCCCGCAGGACGCGCTCCGGGCGCTCGAACGGGTCTGGGGCCGGGACCTCTCCTCGTACGACCCCGAAGGGCCGCTCCCCGCCGTCGACCCGCTTCCGGCCGGCGCCCCGGGCCGTGTCGACCCCGGCCACGTCGCCGCCCCGGACCCGGCGGGCGTGGGCGACCCCGTCGGTACGGCGGCGCGCTGGCGGGCGCTGGCGGAGGCGAAGGGGCTCTCGATCCGGGCGACCGTCATCGAGGTGACACCCTGGCCGTCGTTCACCGGCACCCCGGGGAGTGTCGCCGAGGCGATGGTCCGGGGTGCGGCCGAGAGCGCGGCCGACGGGTTCCTCCTGGCGCCGCCGCCCGCACCGGGCGGTCTCGACGAGTTCGTCGCGCAGGTGGTGCCGCTGCTCCAGGAGCGCGGCGCCTTCCGTACGCACTACGCCGGTACGACGCTGCGCTCCCATCTGGGGCTCGCCGAGCCGGTGTGGAAGGGTTGACGACATGAGCACGGACGCACAGCAATCAGGCCAGGACGGGCCCGGTGGTCCCGGAGCGCGGGACGGGTCGGCCGACCGGGCGGCGCACGCGGCGCGGAAGTGGCGGAAGTGGCATGAGCGGCGGGTCGAGGCGATCTCCTCGCCGTACGGGCCGCTCTCCCTCACCGGCACCCACTGGCTCGACGACCATCCGGAGGGTCGAATTCCGGCCATCCCGGGGGTCTGGGAGCCGGCCGGCGGCGAGATCGTCCTCACCGCCCGCGCCGAGGACGCGCTCACCGTCGACGGCAAGCCGTTCACCGGGGCGGTCCGCCTCACCGCCGACCACGGGCCGATCCCCGGATCGAGGGTCGCCCACGGCGGGCGGCGGCTGGTCGTGCTGCGCCGCGAAGGGCTGTGGGCGGTACGCGACTTCGACCCGGACGCCCCCGCACGGGCGTCGTTCACGGGCATCGACGCCACCCCGTACGACCCTCGCTGGCGGCTCCCCGGGCGCTTTCGCGCGTACTCCGCGCACCGCAGTGTGCGGGTGGCGAACGCCGACGGGCGGGAGCGCGGGCTCGGCCTCGGCGGCGAGATCGCGTTCGTCATCGACGGGGTGGAACACACCCTGGGGGTGGCCGTCGAGGACGACGGTTCGCTGTGGGCCGTCTTCGCGGACGCCACCAGCGGGGACAGCAGTTACCGGTTCCGCTTCCTGCGGCCCCGGGAGCCGCGCGCGGACGGCACGGTGACCGTCGACCTCAACCGCGCACTCCTGCCGCCGTGCGCCTTCGCCGACCACTTCATCTGCCCCCTCCCGCCGCCGGGGAACACCCTCCCGGTCGCGGTCCCGGCCGGAGAGCGGAAACCGCTGACCCGCTGACCCGTTGATCCGCTGACCCGTCCCAGAGGGCGAGCGACGCATCAGGGCCCCCGGTGCCACCAAGGCACCGGGGGCCCTTCGCCGTACACCGGGGCGCACGGCCGAAAGGCGCCCTTGCGGGGGCAGTTGACCGCCCGAATACTCCCGAGCAGCGCTTGTCAGGGGCACGACTTGTCCGGAATTCGGACGATGTCCCCGGCTGCGCCTCACGGGCCCCGAACCCCACAACGGGCCCCCGATCCCCCTCGGGAGGAACGACAAGTGAGGATCAAGCGCACCACCCCCCGCCGTACCGCCGCACACAGAACCGCCCTCCCTGCCACCGCCCTCCGTGCCACCGCACACAGCACCGCCCCCGTGAGACGGCGCACCCGACTGCTCGCCGTCACCACCGGTCTGGTCGCCGCCGCCGCGCTCGCGGTCACCCCGGCAGGCGCCGAGCAGACCCACCGGGCCGACCAGTCCGTACAGACCGGGCAGTCCGGCCAGACCCACCAGACCGACCAGTCCGGTCAGACCGGGGCCTACGGCGCGGCCCGGCTCGGCGCCGCGAGCGACGCCGTACTCGCCGCCGATGTGCCGGGCACCGCCTGGAACGTCGACCCGGCGACCGGCACCCTCCTCGTCACCGCCGACAGCACCGTCTCCCCGGCCGAACTGACCAGTATCAGAAGGGCGGCCGGAGCCGACGCCGCGGCTCTGCGCATCGAGCGCACCCCGGGCGTCTTCTCCAAGCTGCTGTCCGGTGGTGACGCCATCTACGCCACCGGCTGGCGCTGCTCCGCGGGCTTCAATGTGCGCAGCGGCTCCACCTACTACCTGCTGACCGCCGGTCACTGCACCGACGGCGCGGGCACCTGGTACACCAACTCCTCGCGCACCACGGTCATCGGACCCACCGCCGGATCCAGCTTCCCCGGCAACGACTACGGCCTGGTGCGCTACGCCAACGCCTCGGTGCCGCGCCCCGGCACCGTCGGCGGCGTGGACATCACCGGTGCCGCGAACGCCACGGTCGGCATGTCCGTCACCCGGCGCGGCTCCACCACAGGCATCCACAGCGGCACCGTCACCGGACTCAACGCCTCGGTGAACTACGGCGGCGGGGATGTCGTCCACGGACTGATCCGCACCAACGTCTGCGCCGAACCCGGTGACAGCGGCGGCCCGCTCCACTCCGGCGGCCGGGCCATCGGACTGACCTCCGGCGGCAGCGGCGACTGCTCCCGGGGCGGTACGACCTTCTTCCAGCCGGTCACGGAGGCGCTCGCCGCCTACGGGGTCCGCGTCTACTGACCGCACGCGGCGCGCGGCGGCCCTTGAGGCCGAGCCCCCGTCCGTATCACGGCCGAGCCCCCGTCCGTATGGAGGACGGGGGCTCCACGCCGCTTCGCCGTCTGGGACGATGTCTGGCGTCGGGCACGGCAGAGAAGCGGGGGTCGCGGCGAAGTGAAGCGCATTGGTATCACCGGCCACCGGCACATCCCACCCGAGGCGTGGGCCGACATCGGCGCGGGCCTGCGTGCGGTGCTCCGGGGCCACGAGGGTTCGATGGAGGCGTTCTCCAGCCTCGCGGTCGGTGCGGACCAGCTCTTCGCGGACATCGCGCTGTCCTGCGGGGCCGAGCTGACCGTGGTCATCCCCAGCGGCGACTACGCGGACACCTTCGCCACGCCCGCCGAGCTGGCCCGCTTCCAGCAGTTGCGGGCCCGGGCCACCCGGGAGATCCAGCTCGACTTCCCGCACTCGACGGACGAGGCGTACTACGCCGCCGGGGCCCTGATCGCCGACAGCTGCGACCGGCTGCTCGCGGTCTGGGACGGCGGTCCCTCGCGCGGTCTGGGCGGGACGGCGGACATCGTCCACTACGCGCGCGACCGGGGCAAACCGGTCACGGTCATCTGGCGCGAGGGCCTGGAACGCCCCTGACCGGGCCTGCCGCCCGCCCCCGCCCGGCAGGGGGCGCCCGGCCGTACGGGCCTTCGGCGCGCGGGCCGGGACGGGTCCTCAACTGCGGTGCCGCACCAGCCAGTCGGTGTGCTGGGGCGAGACGACGCGCTCGGTCTCGTACACCGCCGAAGGCCACTGCGTGTCGGTGACCGAAGTCTCCATCGCCCGGTGCATGGCCGCCAGATCCTCCTCCACCAGGGAGTGGGCGGCGATGAGGGGCTGATGCCGGCGGATCTCGCTCCAGGCGAGACAGCCGGCCGCGGCGGCCGACAGCAGTCCCGCCGGCTCCACGGATCCGGCCAGCGAGAATGTGTGCAGTAGCGAAAAGAACAGCGCCAGCAGGGTCAGCAGGCCGATGGAGAACGACCACAGCAGCGTCGCGCGGCGGGAGTTCTCGGCACTGCGGTGATACCAGTTGCGCTGTTCGATCAAGCGGTCTCTGATGTAGGTCTCTTTGCGAATGCTGAATGGCCGTGAGCGCAGTTGCCGCATCGCGGCGGTGATCAGCTCCCCGTCCGCCACATCGGGCTCAGTGGTACGCGGATCGTGCCAGCCGACTTTGGCCAGCTCCCGTAACCCCTCCTCCAGCCGTGCGAGGAACAGCCGGTCCGTTTCCGCGGACTGGTTGTCGAAGGGGGTGCCATGAACCGAGTAGCGCCAGCACATCGACTTGATGAACTCGGCGGCGGAACGATTGAGTTGCCAATGCGACTTCGCACCGCGCCGTGAGGCCCGATAGCCCAGGAACAGTACCCACGCGTACGCCAATGCGCTGATCGCCCCCGGCAGTTGGAAGTCGTCGCCGAGTCTCAGCGACGACGGCAGGGCCGCCGCGGCGGCTCCCGCGACGAGAAGCAGCAGTTGGAGACGGGTGGCGCCGACCGCCTCGCGCTGGCGCGCGATCGCGGTCGCGTCGGTGTGGTGGAAGAGAGCCGGCAGATCAGTCTGACGGAACACGATGCTGTCCCGTGGGCCGGGCAACCCGGTCATGTGCCCCCCTGTCTGCTGTTATGACTTCACTCGTTAGGCGGAATGGTCTGTTCCGTACCTACCCGCTGGAATGTGACGCAACTCTTTCGACGCATGTTCCCGGCTTGAGTTGCCGCGAGTGGCCATGAGAGTAAAGTCGTGCCGCTACCACCGCAATGGTGCGTGGTTAACGGCGCACGACATCAAGATCAAGGACGGCCCCCCATGACTACTCAGACCTCAGCATCCTTCGCCGCAGCGAAGAAGAACCGCGTCCCGCTGGCCCAGATCGACCTCCGTGGCGGCGAAGCGGTCAGGAAGCTCGCTCGGGTCGTCCCGGCCGGCGCCGACCGCACCGCTCGGACGTCGACGTTCAACTCGGCGCTCTAGACTGGCGGAATGACAGGACCCCTGGTCCCATTCCGCGAGATCGTTCTGAAGGTCCACAGCAGATGCGATCTCGCATGTGACCACTGCTACATCTACGAGCACGCCGATCAAAGCTGGCGAACCCGCCCCAAGGCGATCTCCGACGAGGCGATTTCCTGGACCGCTCTGCGACTGGCCGAGCATGCCAAGAGCCATGCCCTGCCCTCCGTGTCAGTGATCCTGCACGGAGGGGAGCCTCTTCTGGCGGGACCCGCACGGCTGCGAAGGGTGTGCGAGGAGCTGACGGGGGCTCTGGAAGGCGTCGCGGAACTGGATCTGCGGATCCACACCAACGGCCTACAGCTCAGCCCCCGTTATCTCGACCTGTTCGACGAGTACGGCGTCGGGGTCGGCATCTCCCTCGACGGCGACCGCAGCGCCAACGACCGGCACCGCAGGTTCGCCGACGGACGCACCAGCCATCCGCTGGTCCTCCGGGCCGTCGAGCTGCTGCGCGGCGAGCGCTACCGCCATCTGTACCTCGGACTGCTCTGCACGGTGGACGTGGCCAACGACCCGGTCGCCGTGTACGACGCGCTCGCCGAGCTGGCGCCCCCGCGCATCGACTTCCTGCTGCCGCATGCCACCTGGGACGAGCCGCCGGTCCGCCCGGACGGCTCACCGACCGCGTACGCCGACTGGCTGCTGAGCGTCTTCGACCGCTGGGACCGCGCGGGCCGGACGATCCCGGTGCGCCTCTTCGAGTCCGTGCTCTCGACCCTGACCGGCGGCCCCAGCCTCACCGAGTCCCTGGGCCTCGCCCCCACCGACCTCGTCGTGGTGGAGACCGACGGCGCCCTGGAACAGGTCGACTCCCTCAAGAGCGCCTACGACGGCGCGGCGGCCACCGGATTCAATGTGTTCGACCACGCCTTCGACGCGGTGGCGGCCCACCCCGGCGTCCGCGCCCGCCAGCTCGAACTGGCCGGGGTGAGCGAGACCTGCCGGAGCTGCCCGGTCGTCCGCTCCTGCGGCGGCGGCCTCTACACCCACCGCTACCGCTCGGACAACGGCTTCGACAACACCTCCGTCTACTGCACCGACCTCGAAGCCCTGATCCACGGCGTCGAACGGCGCACCGCCGCCCGCCTCGTCCCGGCGGCCGTCACCGACCCCGGCGCGCTCCTCGCCGACGACCAGGACCTGACGCGTACCCTGCTCGCCTCCCTCCACGGCGAACTGGCCGGGCGCGGCGGCGCGGCCTGGGACACGGCCTGGGAACTGACCCTGGCCCTGGACGCGGAAGGCGAGCTGCTCGACACCGTCTACGGCCATCCGTACACCCGCACCTGGCTCAAGGACACCCTCGACGCACTCGGCGCGGGACGCCGGGACGCGATCGCGCGGGCGCTGCGCCTGCCGTCGTATCTGGCCGCCGCCCTGGTCGCGGGGGGCGAGCCGAGACCCGTCCGTGTCCCGTACGACCACGGGCTGCTGCGGCTGCCCACGCTCGGCGAGCTGCGCACCGGGGGACCGGACGCGCACGGCACCGCCGAGGTCGTCGCCGCCGGGGACGGCTTCCGGGTGACGGTGGACGGCCGGGCGCCCCGCCAGGTATCCCTCGTACCCCTCGGCGATGAGAGCGGCGACTGGCGGCCCGTCCGCACGGTGGGCGGCCGGGACGGCGTCCCGCTGCTGCGGCTGGACGACCTCGATCCGTACCGGGAGTGCTTCTCCGCCCCCGTACGGCCCCGGCTCGGGGCCGACGAGGCCGCGCACTGGCAACGGCGGTTCACCGCCGCCTGGGCGCTGCTGCGCGACGCGGCCCCGGAGCAGGCCGCCGAGGCCGGTGACTGCCTCAGTACCCTGACCCCACTCGTATCACTGGACCCTTCCGCACCTCACGCCCCAGTGGCAACGCAGGTCTTTGGCCGGTCGTCCACGCGTGAGGACGCCGTGTGCGGGCACGGTTATGGAGCGCTGGGGATCGCCCTGCCCCCTACCGACGGAGAACTGGCGGTCACGCTGCTGCGCGGTTTCCGGCGAGCCAAGCTGAACGCCCTGCTCGAAGTCGGTGATCTGTACACACAGGACGGCTGGTGGCGTCATCCGGCGCCCTGGCAGGAGGGGGAGGTCGCGGTGTCCCAACTGCTGGCGGAGGTCTGCGAAAGGGTCGGCCTCGCGACGTTCGATCCCGAGGGAGCGATTCAGGCCAGGCGCGCGCTGAGGACCCTGGAGGGCTCGGCGGAGCTGACGGTGAGCGGGCGGCACCTGCTGGCCGAGCTGTGGAAGGAGCTGGACGGACCGGCCCCGGGCGGGCCGGCGGCGGATCCGGCCGTACGGGCGGAGAACCCCGGCGGACGGGCGGAGAACCTCGGCGGACGGGCGGAGAACCTCGGCGTACGGACAGCGGACCTGTCCGCACCGGCGGCGGCCACGGACGGACCGGCGAAAGAGAGCCGTGGGTGACCCGGGGGACCGCGGGCGCCTGGCGCGGTCCCTGCGTGATCTGGGTGTGCGGGAGGGCATGACCGTGCTGGTGCACGCCGCACTGCGCACCACCGGAATCCACTCGGACACCCTCCGGGACGCCCTGCGGGAAGCGCTGGGCGAGAGCGGCACCCTGGTGACACCCGCCTTCACCGAGGAGAACTCCGACACCTCCGACTCCTACCGGGCCCGGGTCAGGGAGCTGACACCCGAGCAGACGGAGACCTTCCGGCTGAACATGCCGGCCTTCGACCCCCTCAGCACACCGAGCCAGGGGATGGGCCGGTTGGCCGAGTCCATCCGCACCGCGCCGGGAGCCGTCCGCAGCGCCCATCCGCAGACGTCCTTCGCGGCCGTGGGCGGCCGGGCCGCCGAATTGCTCGCGGGCCACACCCTCTACTCGCACCTCGGTGAGGCATCCCCCCTCGGGGCGCTCTACCGGGCCGATGCGAGCGTGCTGATGATCAATGTGGACTTCGACGTCTGCACCGCATTCCATCTCGCCGAATACCGGACGAAAGCGCCTCGGCGGACGTATCGTTGTGTCGTCCTCCTGCCCGACGGAACCAAGACCTGGACGGAGTACGAGGACGTTGTGCTCGACGAGAGCGACTTCGGCGCCATCGGCGCCGCCTTCGCCTGGGGCATGGAGCAGAAGGGACAACTGGGAGGAAGGCCCGCAAGACTGTTCTCAGTCAGAGCCGCCGTCGACCACGCGGTCGAGTGGATGACCGAAAAGCGGCGTTGATTGACTGAACGTCGGGGGGATGGAGAGCGTCGGGCTCCGGAATGATTAATTTCGCTCGCATCTCCCTGATGCCGGGTGCGGAGGCGGGCGTTCACACAGGACGGGGGTCGTGTGTCGGATTCAGCGCAACGTGCGGCGGACCATCGACCGTATTTCTTTTTGAGCTACGCGCACACACCGCGTTACGGGGCGGGGGGCCCGGATCCGGACATGTGGGTGGAGCGGCTCTTCCGGGACCTCTGTGGCCATGTGATGGCCATGACGGACCTGCCGGCCGGGGCCCCGGCCGGATTCATGGACCGGGAGATACGCTCGGGCGAGGGCTGGTCGGAGCGCCTCGGCGAGGTGCTGGCGACCTGCCGGGTCTTCGTCCCGCTGTTCTCCCCCCGGTACTTCGCCAGCGAGATGTGCGGCAAGGAGTGGTACGCCTTCGCCCAGCGGGCCATCTACCACCAGGCGAAGAGCAACCGGTCCGCCGAGGCGATCGTCCCCGCGCTCTGGGTGCCGATGCCGCCCGAGCAGCTCCCCGGCCCCGCCGAGCGGCTGCAGTTCAACCACCGGGCCTTCGGCGACCGCTATGTCACCGACGGCCTCTACGGACTCATCAAACTCCGGATATTCGCCGAGGAGTACGAAGCGGCCGTCTATGAACTGGCCAAACGTATCGTCAGCGTCGCCGACACGACCCGGATCAACTCCGGCAGCCCCGTCGACTACCGCCACGCGCCCAGCGCCTTCGGCAAGCCCACCGGCGGCCCCCGCCCGATGCATCTGACCATCGCCGCACCCACCCGGCACGAACTGCCCAGTGGCCGCGCCCCCGAGTACTACGGCAAACAGTCCCAGGACTGGAACCCGTACCACCCGGACTCGGCGCGGCCACTGGCCTATGTCGCCCAGGATCTGGTCCGCTCCCTCAACTACCAGGCCACCATCTCCTCCTTCGACCACGAGGCGCCCCCCCCCCCCCCCCCCCCCCCCCCCCCCCCCCCCCCCCCCCCCCCCCCCCCCGGCGCGGGGGGACGACCACCCGGGCGCCCCGCGCGCCCCCCACCACCCCCCAGATACTCCTCGTCGACCGCTGGGCGCTGGAGGACGACGACCGGTGCGCCCGGCTCGCCGCCTACGACGCCGAACCGCGCCCCTGGGTCAGCGTCGTCGTCCCCTGGAACCGCGACGACCCCCAGAGCCGTACATCCGAGGCCGAACTGGTCAAGAAACTGGAACGGACCATGCCGCACCAGATGAGACAGGGCCGGGCCGCCTGCCGGGCAGCCGCCCGGGGCGTACTGAGCAT
This sequence comes from Streptomyces sp. NPDC055078, assembly GCF_053607985.1. Classification (NCBI taxonomy): domain Bacteria; kingdom Bacillati; phylum Actinomycetota; class Actinomycetes; order Kitasatosporales; family Streptomycetaceae; genus Streptomyces; species Streptomyces sp. NPDC055078. Next base: position 4,205 of record NZ_JBSGUP010000149.1, on the reverse strand, counting down.
GGAGGCATTCGGGCAGATCCTGCCCCAGGTCGTCGAATCGGCGGCCCAGGAGTATCTGCGCCACGCCACGGTCTTCCCACCCGCACCGTCACCCGGAGCGTCCCGGCCCCAGCGGCCCAGACTCCGCGGTCCGATGGGCGACAACGGCACCACCCACTATGTCCCGAACACGCGTGGATCAGCCCCCGATGCGGAGGACACGGATGACAGCCGGTCGTGACGGACGCATCGTCACCTTCTACTCGTACAAGGGCGGTACGGGCCGCACGATGGCCCTGGCCAACACGGCCTGGATCCTCGCCGCCAACGGCAAGCGGGTCCTGGCCGTCGACTGGGACCTGGAGGCGCCCGGCCTGCACCGTTTCTTCCACCCCTTTCTCGACCCCTCCACGCTCGGCGCCACCACCGGCGTCATCGATCTGATCACCGAGTACGCCTGGGCCGCGATCACCCCCGACGCCGGCCGGCGCGACGACTGGCATGTGGACTACGCGCGCATCCAGCCGCACGCGGTCTCCCTCACCCCCGAGATACTCGGCTGGGAGTTCCCCGACGGCGGCACGCTCGACTTCGTCTCCGCAGGCAAGCAGAACCGCGAGTACTCCGCGACCGTCTCCACCTTCGACTGGGACAACTTCTACGACCGCCTCGGCGGCGGCCTCTTCTTCGACGCGCTGCGCGACGACATGAAGGCCAACTACGACTACGTCCTCATCGACAGCCGCACCGGCCTCAGCGATATCGCCGACATCTGCACCGTCCATCTGCCCGATGTCCTCGTCGACTGCTTCACCCTCAGCGACCAGTCCATCGACGGCGCCGCCTCCGTCGCCCGCCAGATCGACGAGCGGTACGGCGGCCGGGGCATCAAGATCTACCCCGTCCCGATGCGGATCGACGAGGGGGAGAAGGAGAAGGCCGACGCGGGCCGCGCGCTCGCCCGGGTGAAGTTCGACCGCTTCCCCACCGGCCTGGACGGAGACGAACTCACCTCCTACTGGGGCGCGGTGGAGATCCCCTACCGGCCCTACTACGCCTACGAGGAGACCCTCGCCACCTTCGGCGACGAGGCGGGCCTCACCAACTCCCTGCTCTCCGCCTTCGAGCGGCTCGCGTCCGTCATCACCGAGCAGCAGATCACCTCCATGCCCACCGTCGGCGAGGAGATCCGGCTCCGGATCAGGGACGCCTTCACCCGGCGCAGGCCCGCGCTGCCCGCCGATCTCTTCCTCAGCTATGTGGCCGAGAACCGGATGTGGGCCGACTGGATCGAAGCGCTCCTCACCCGCGCCGGCTTCCGGGTCGTACCGCGCGATGTCTCCGTCGAGCGCGACCCGGACGACATGGACCCCGCCGAGACCGCGGCACGCACCGTGGTGCTGCTCTCCGGCGCCTATCTCAAGTCGGCCCGGGCGGTGGACCTGTGGCAGCGGACGACGGCGGAGGACCCCGGCGGCGCCCGGCACCATCTGCTGCCGCTCCGGGTCGGTGACGTCAGACTCACCACCCCCTATATCGACCGCAACCCCGTCGACCTCTTCCGGCTCGACGAGGTCCAGGCGTCCAGCGCCCTGCTGCGCGCCCTCGACCGCCCCGTACAGCTGCCCGACGCCTCGTCGCCCGGCCCGCGCTTCCCGGGCACCGTGCCCAAGATCTGGAACGCGCCACCCCGCAACGCCGGGTTCACCGGCCGCTCGGTGGCGCTGGAGCGGATGCGCGACCGGCTCGGCGGCGGACTGTCCGTGGCGGCCGTGCTGCCGCAACCGCAGACCCTGTACGGACTCGGCGGCGTCGGCAAGACCCAGGTGGCCAACGAGTACGTCCACCGCTTCATGGCCGACTACGACCTGGTGTGGTGGATCTCCGCCGAACAGATCGACGATGTGATCGCCGGACTCGCCGAACTCGCCGTCCGCCTCGGAGCGCAGGGCGGCGAGGACATGGCCGCCGCCTCCAAGGAGGCCATCGATCTGCTGCGGCGCGGTGTGCCGTCCTCCCGGTGGCTGCTCGTCTTCGACAACGCCGACGACCCCGAACAGCTCAAGCGGTTCTTCCCGCCCCAGGGTCCCGGCCATATCCTCGTCACCTCCAGGAACCAGGCGTGGTCGCAGTACGGGGACGCGCTGCCCATCGATGTGTTCACCCGCGAGGAGTCCATTGAGCACCTGCAGCGCCGAGCCCGGGGACTGAGCGCCGAGGACGCCGACGCCGTCGCCACCGCCGTCGGTGATCTGCCGCTCGCCGTCGAACAGGCGGCGGCCTGGATCGCGGAGACCGCGACCCCCGTCGCCGAGTATCTGGACCGGCTCGGCGAGCAGGCCACCAGCGTGCTCGCGCTCAACCAGCCGGCCGGCTACCCCCAGCCGGTCGCCGCGACCTGGAACGTCTCCATCGAACGGCTCAAGGAGCGCTCACCCGCCGCGGTGCGCCTCCTCCAGCTCTGCGCCTTCTTCGCCCCCGAGCCGATCTCCGCCAACCTCCTCTACAGCCGGGAGATGATCGACGCGCTCAAGCCGTACGACGCCTCCCTCCAGGAGAAGCTGGTCCTCGGCCGGGTCATCCGGGAGATCGGCAGGTTCGCGCTGGCCAAGGTCGACCAGGTCTCCAACAGCATCCAGGTGCACCGGCTGGTGCAGGCCGTCATCCGGGCCCAGCTGACCGAGGAGGAGCAGCAGGACGCGCGGCACGCCGTCCACCGGGTCCTGGCGGGCGCCCGGCCCGATGACGACGAACCGATCGACAACCCCGAGAACTGGCCCCGGTTCGCCACCATCTGGCCGCATCTGACCACGTCGGAGGTGCGCCACTGCCGGGAGCCGGAGACCCGCCGGCTGATCATCGACCGGGTGCGCTACCTCTGGAAGCGCGGTGACTGGGCGACCGCGTCGACCCTCGCCAACGAGGTCCGCGAGACCTGGCGGGAGACTCTGGGCAACGACGACGTCCAGTATCTGTACCTGCGCTTCCACATCTCCAACATCTACCGCTCGCAGGGCCGTTATGTGGAGGCCAGGGACTTCGACGAGCTGACCCTGGAGCGCCAGCGCAATGTGCTGGGCCCCACCCACCCGCACACCTATATGACCACCAGCGGTCTGGCGATGGACCTCGGCACGCTCGGGCAGTACGGCAGGGCGATGGAACTGGCGACCGAGGCGCACGAGGGATTCAGCCAGATCTTCCACGAGTCCCACCCGCGTACGCTCGCCGCGGCCAACAACCTGGCGCTCAACCTGCGGATGGTCGGCCATTACTCACGGGCCCGGGAGATCGACCAGGAGGTCTTCGACCGGCGCACCGAGGTGCTCGGCCCGGAGCACCCGTACACCCTCTCCTCCGCCGCGTCCCTCGCCCGCGATCTGCGCGAGGTCGGCCGGTACGAGGAGTCGGTCACCCTGCTGAGCCGGACCTACGACCTCTACAAGCAACAGCTCGGGCGGATCTTCCCCGGCACCCTGTCGGCGGGCAAGAGCCTCGCGGTGTCCCTGCGCCGCGCCGGGCGGCTGGAGGACGCCCGGCGGCTGACCACCTCCACCCGCAACCGCTACCGGTCCCGGTACACCTCGGCCAACCCGGACACCCTCGCCTGCGATCTCAACCTGGCGGCCGACCTGTTCGCGGCGGGCGAGCCCGTCGCGGCGCGCGATCTGGCGCAGGAAGTGGTCGACCAGTACCTGGTGGTGCCGGGGGAGAGGCACCCGTACACCCTCGCCGCGATCAACAACCTGGGCATCTTCCACTGGGGCTGCGGCGACCCCGAGTCGGCCGAACAACTGCTGCTGAAGGTCAGCAGAACGATGCGGGAGGTCCTCGGCGACTCCCATCCGCACTACCTCTACAGCAGGATCAACCTCGCCAACGCGCTGGCCGACCTGGGCGGGCTGGAAGAGGCGCTGGACATCGAGCAGCAGGCCGTCACCCGGCTGCGCGAAGTCCTCGGCCCGCACCACCCCGAAGTGCTGGGGATCGCCTCCAATCTGGCGGTCACGCTGGGCCTGCTGGGGCGCAAGGACGAGTCGGCTCAGCTGCGGAACGAGGCGGTCGAGGAACTCCAGCGGCTGCTGGGGGAGGACCACGCACTCACCAGGATCGCCCGGGACGAGCGGCGGGTGCACCGGGACCTGGAGCCGCTGGCGGTGTGAGGACGCTGCCGTGCGCGGACTGCGCGAGGCGGTCGGCGAGGCGGTTCTACGGGCGGCGGGCGG
>NZ_JBSGUP010000148.1:0-14593 GCF_053607985.1 Streptomyces sp. NPDC055078 | reverse complement strand
CATTTAGAGCATCCGCCCCGGACCATGCCGCCGCTGACGGCGGCGTGACCGCTCGGCCGTGCCCTGGCGCCGGACCGCGCGCCCGTGCCAGCGGAGAAGAGGGCGCGCGATCCGGTACGGGGCGCCGCCCAGGCCCGTTGTCAGTCACGGCTGCCACAGTGGAGCGCTTGACATCTCCCCAGCTGTAGCAGGGGGATTCTTCCCTCGCGGGTCGAGCTTTCTGCTTCACAGCCGGTCGCCGACCCGAATCAACGGCAAGGGACGGTGTACCGCCCATCGGTCTTGCACCAGCTCCACAGACCTGACATCCCGCCAGCCCGGCGGTAGACCCCGGTCGGACATGGATCTCGCCCGTCCGGAGCGCACCGATCATACCGGCTCCACGCGAGTGGGCGGGACCGTGCCGCCGCCCTCGGCGGGAGTTCGGCGCCCAGAGCGCGCCAGTGTGCGCGGGGCCGGAGCGAGGAGCCCTAGCAGAGGGAAATCCGCTCGCTCCACCGGATTGCGCCCCTGGACAGTGGGGCCCTGCGACACATCCAGCACCGGATGTGCGAAGGGCGGGCCCGTCACGGGGGTGCGGGCCCGCTCTTCGCGCCGTCGCTCGTGTGCGAGCCCCTGGGCGGGGGCCCTGCACAGGTGGGGGCTGCGCGGGTGGGCTCATCCTCCTTGTAGCGCACCGGCAGCAGCCGCGACCCGGCCATCTGGCGGCCGAAGGCGTCGTCGGGGTTGGAGAGCACACAGGTCTCCAGGGAGAGACAGCCGCACCCGATGCAGTCGGTGAGATGGTCGCGCAACCGCCGGAGCTGCTTGATCCGCTCGTCCAGCTCGCCGCGCCAGACATGGGACAGCCGCGCCCAGTCCTCGCGGTCGGGCGTCCGTTCGTCGGGCAGTTCGGCGAGCGCGCGCCTGATCGTGGCGAGCGGGATCCCGACCCGCTGCGCTGCGCGTACGAACGCCACCCGGCGCAGGGTGTCCCGGGTGTACCGGCGCTGGTTCCCGCTGGTGCGGCGGCTGCTGATCAGGTCCTTGGACTCGTAGAAGTGCAGCGCGGACACGGCCGCGCCGCTCCGCTCCGACAACTGGCCGACCGTGAGTTCATGACGCTTCTCGGAAGACTCTGCCATTTTGTGAACCCTACGTCGTACGGTCCCTCCCTTCCGCCGGCATCGCCCGGTCCCTGGTCAGCGCGCTGATCCCCGCCGCCAGGCCCACGGCGGGGCAGGGACCGGGCAGGGACCGGACCGGGACCGGCACGCCCCCGTCGCCCGGGCCCTCGTGACGCGGCTCTCATCCGTGGCGGCGGACATCCGGCCGCCCTTCGTTGACAGGGACCGCTCGTCCGAGCATGCTGAGCAAGCGCTTAGACAGCAGCGTGGAGCCGAATCCGGCTCCACGCCCGAGAGGCAGGGATCAGGGACATGGCAGAGCCGAGGATCTTCACCTCCGCCGACGAACTGCGCGCCGGGGTCGGTGAGCGACTGGGCCACAGCGACTGGCTGGAGATCGACCAGAAGAGGATCGACCTCTTCGCGGACGCGACCGGCGACCACCAGTGGATTCATGTGGACCCGGAGCGCGCGGCCGACGGCCCCTTCGAGTCGACCATCGCGCACGGCTATCTCACGCTCTCGCTGCTGCCCTTCCTGGTTCCCCAGGTCATGCGGGTCGAAGGCATGAGGATGGGCATCAACTACGGGTGCAACAAGGTCCGCTTCCCGGCACCCGTACCGGTGGGTTCCCGGCTGCGCGCGACGGCGGTTCTGCAGAGCGTGGTGGAGACGGGCGACAGCCTGCAGGTCACCGCACTGGTCACCGTCGAGCGGGAGGACAGCGAGAAGCCGGTGTGCGTGGCGGAGTCGGTGTCCCGCTACTACTTCTGACACCCGGCTACTACTTCTGCCACCCGGCCCACCGCTTCCGACACCCGGCCTCCGCTTCCGGCACCCCACCGGGCCCGCAATCGCCCGGGCGCGGCGGGGGGTCAGGGCCGGGCGGAGACCATGCGCAGCACCAGGTCGGCGTAGAGCGCGCCGACCTCCTCGGGGGTGCGGCGCCCCTGGGTGCCGAACCACCGCGCCACATCGATACAGAGCGAGAGCACGGCCAGCGTGGTCCCCGGCACATCCGGGACGTCGAATTCGCCCGACTCGACGCCGTCGCGCAGAATGCCGCGTACGACGGCGTCGCTCCGGCGGCGCAGCGCCACGATCTCCGTGCGGTGCGCCGGGGCGAGTGCGTCGAGTTCGTACTGCACCACGCGCGCGGTGTCATGGCGCCCGGCGTGCCAGCGGACGAAGGAACTCACGGCGTCGGCCAGCCGCTCACCGGGGGTACCGCCGCGCGCCGCGGCCGACTCCAGGACATCCAGCGCGCGACGGTGTCCGACCCGGCTGATGCGGTGGAGCAGTTCTTCCTTGGTCTTGTAGTGGATGTAGAGCGCGGCGGGGCTCATCCCGGCGCGGCCGGCGATGTCCCGGGTCGTCGTCGCGTGATAGCCGCGCTCGGCGAACGCCTCGACGGCGGCGACGAGCAGCTTTCTCGCCGCCTCGGGGGAGACCTCGCCCCACGGCACTTCCTCGCCGGTCGACTCCTCAGCCGCAGTCATCGCGCGCCCCTTCTCCGCTCAGCAGGAGGAACACCATACCGCGACGGTGAGCAAGCGCTTAGCCAATGAGGGAGGATCGCTCCGGACCGCACCCGACCGGCGGTCGAGGGGCGACGACGTGGCCTGAGTGAGGGCGCTCCCGCCCGGTGGGAGCGGCCGTCGCCACCGCGGGTCAGCCGGTGGCCGGGCCCTACTATGTGCGGCATGGCCCGACCCCGTAAACCCCTCCTCAGCCGGGAACTCATCGTCGGGACGGCGAGCACGCTGGTGGACTCGGAGGGTCTGGAGGCGGTCTCGACCCGGCGGCTGGCGGCCGAACTGGGCGTCAGCGGCCCGTCCCTCTACAACCACTTCCGCACGAAGGACGAGATCCTCGAAGCCGTCGCCGACGCGGTGAGCGCCCAGATCGATCTGTCGATGTTCGACGAGAGCGACGACCGCGACTGGCAGACCGCGCTGCACGACTACGCCGTCTCCTACCGGGCCGCGCTCAAGGCGCACCCCCATATCGTCCCGGTGCTCGCCCGGGGTCCCGGCCGCCGTCCGGCGGGGCTGCGGGTCGCGGACGCGGTGTTCGGCGCGATGGTGCGCGCGGGGTGGCCGCCCGCGCGCGCGACCTCCATCGGGGCGGTGATGAGGTACTTCATCACCGGGTCGGCGCTGGGCTCCTTCGCCCGTGGCTTCGTCGACGACGAGACGGCGTACGACCCGGCCGACTATCCGCATCTGAGCCGGGCGCATCTGCTCGCGGACCGGCAGCAGCAGGTGGACGAAGGCGCGTTCGAGGCGGGGCTGCGGGCGATCGTCGACGGACTCGCGGTCCAGTACGCGGATCTCATAGGGGACACCGGCCGGCCACGGCGCGAGGCGGAGCGGCGCGGGGCGAGGGAAAGGGCTCGCGTCCCACCCCCGGAGCCGCATAACCCGCCCACAGGTCCTTGAAAGCCGAACTGGCTGATTCTCTCGCGCTCCCCCACGGCCTTCGGGTGTACCTGCCATGGGGATGACGCCCTCAGTGGCCCCGAATTTGCGGACGCGGATACGGAAAGGAGCGCCCGCCGACAAAGGGAGCGCACCGATCGACGGCAAAACCTTCCTTTAGGAGAATGGCCAGAACACCACCGGTGGCCCGCGGGCCGTCCCCGACTGCGTATTCTTAAAGGCTCCTGCAATTCCCTACGGTCCCGGTGCGGGCGCCCTCCGCCGGTGAGGGGCGGTGTCATCGCCGAAGAGGCCCCCGTCACCGGGGGGCCTCTGCCGTGGGGGGCGTGACTCAGATATCGAACTGGAGCAGATCCGCCGGGGCGGGGCAGATTCTGCGGCCGTGGTGGTCGAAGACGTACAGATGGGCGAGATCGACGAGGAGCGGCACCTGTGCGCCCGGCTGGAGCCAGAGGTTCGGGCGGGTGCGGACGACCAGCTCGCTCGCGGGGACGGGCAGTCGGCTGGGATCGTAGGCCGGGGGCTGGCTCAGGGGGTCGTCCTGGGGGTATTCCGGGTCGTTGAGCCCGACCGGCGGACCCGCGGCCTTGGGGTTCATCAGTTCCTTGAGCCGGTTGAACATGGCCCTCGGGGTGGCTCTGCTCCGGCGGCGGCTCACCGAGGCCGGGGGCCGGGCGGCCTCCATCACGGAGACCACGGCCGGTCTGGCGCCGATGCTGAGATAGACCAGTGCTTCGTGCCCCTGGTACTCGGTGTGCTCGACGATCCCCGTGAGGGGGACCTCACCGGGCCGCGCCTGGCTGGGCGGGGCGATCCTGGTGGCCTCGGAGCGCAGTCCGACGATGACCTGCCTGCCCTGTCTGACCCGGAGCAACTGATGGTCGACACTGAGCGGTTCGGGCAGCATCAGCCGCTGCCGCCCCAGATCGAGCGACATCCGCGCGTTCGGCGGCGCGTAGATGATCGCCTGGAGCAGATTGATCCGGGGGGTGCCGATGAACGCGGCGACGAAGACGTTCTCGGGGAGGGCGTAGATGTCACGCGGGCTGCCGACCTGCTGGAGCACCCCGCCGCGCATCACGGCGACCCGGTCGCCCAGCGACATCGCCTCGGCCTGGTCGTGGGTGACATAGACGGTGGTGACGCCCAACTGCCGGGTGAGCTGCGAGATCTCGGTCCGCAGATGACTGCGTAACTTGGAGTCGAGGTTGGACAGCGGCTCGTCCAGCAGAAAGACCGAGGGGCGCCGGGAGATGGCCCGGCCCATGGCGACCCGCTGCCGTTCGCCGCCGGAGAGCTGGTTCGGATAGCGGTCCAGGACATCCTCGATGCCGAGCTTGCGGGCGGTGGCGTCGACGCGGGGGCGGCTGTCCTCGCGCCGGCGCCCCAGACGGAGCGGGAAGCCGATGTTGTCGCGGTTGGTCATGTTCGGGTAGAGAGCGTAGTTCTGGAACACCATGGCCATGTCGCGGTCGTGCGGCGGTGTCTGGTCGGCGGGCTCACCGTCGAGCAGCAGCTCCCCGTCGGTGATCTCTTCCAGTCCGGCGATCATGCGGAGCACGGTCGTTTTCCCGCAGCCCGAGGGGCCGAGGAGTACGAGGAATTCGCCGGGTTCGATATCGAGGCTGAATCGGTCGACGGCGCGTGGTGCCCGTCCGTAACGCTTGCTGACGCTGTGCAGGGAAATAGCGCGAGTCATGTGGGGGTTCCGCCAGGGGAAGATGAGTTGCGGCTGGGACGCAAGAAAATATCCGATTACCCCCGGTCGCGGAATGATCCGGACCGATGTTTAGCATGCGCTTTTTCCCTGACGGTGCCGGGCGGCGGGCCCTGGCCGCGAGAACCATGAACAGCCTTTAATTCCCTTTGCGTTGACATTCGCATACTCAGACCCATGGTCGAGGTACGAAATGGGCCAAGTCCCTGCAAAGAGACCGCCGGGCCCTCTCATCAGATGATGCCGAAGACGATCCCGGCCGCGAGGACCACCAGCGAGGTGAGGGCGGCCCACTTGACCGTGAACCGGGTGTGGTCGCCGAACTCGACCTTGGCCATGCCGACGAGGACGTAGACCGCGGGCACCAGCGGGCTCGACATGTGCAGGGCCTGGCCGACGAGCGAGGCGCGGGCGATCTCCAGCGAGGAGACCCCGTGGGCGCCGCCCGCCTCGGCGAGGACCGGCAGGACACCGAAGTAGAAGCCGTCGTTCGACATGAAGTAGGTGAGCGGCAGGCTCAGCACACCGGTCACGATGGCCATATGCGGGCCCATGCCCTCGGGGATGGCGCCGACGAGCCAGTCCGCCATGTGCTGGACCATGCCCGTGCCGGTGAGCACACCCGTGAAGACGGCGGCGGCGAACACCATGCCGGACACATTGAGCACGTTCTCGGCGTGGGCGCCGATCCGAGCCCTCTGGTCGGCCATCCTCGGGTAGTTGACGGTGAGGGCGAGGGCCGCGCCGAGGAGGAAGAGCACCGGGATGGGCAGCAGCTCCATGATCATCGCGGTGAGGAGGGTGAGCGTGAGACCGGCGTTGAACCAGTAGAGCCCGGGGCGCAGGGTCTCGCGGTGGGGGTCGAGGCCCTGGAAGCCCTCGTGGCTCTCGCTCCCGTCATCGCCGGCGCCGGTGTCCGTGCCGGGCGTGGCGGTGCCGGTGCCGGGCGTGCCGGTGCCAGGTGCGCCGGTGCCGGGCGCGGCGCCGCTGGGCGTGCCGGTGCCGGGCGCGGCGCCGCTGGTGCCTCCCGTGCCGGCCGCCCCCGACGCGCCCTTCGCCCGCTTCCCTGGCGCCTTGGTCAGGGTCTCGCCGCCCGCCCGCACGAGCACCGCGCCGGACTCCGGCTCCAGGACCTCGTCCAGCGACAGATAGCCGAGCCGCTTGCGCTCCCGCATGCCCAGCACATACGCGAGGATGAAGACGAAGAGCAGCCCCACCAGCAGCGCCGGGATCATCGGAACGAAGATGTCGGCCGCGTCGAGCTTCAGGGCCGTCGCGGCGCGGGCGGTCGGGCCGCCCCAGGGCAGGGTGTTCATGACCCCGTTGGCGGTGGCGGCGATACCGGTCATCACGACCAGGCTCATCTTGAGCCGCTTGTAGAGCGGGTACATCGCCGAGACCGTGATCATGAACGTGGTGGAGCCGTCGCCGTCGAGCGAGACGATCGCGGCGAGCAGTGCCGTACCGACGACGACCCGCATCGGGTCGGCCTTGCAGAACCGCAGAATGCCCCGGACGATCGGGTCGAAGAGCCCGACGTCGATCATCACGCCGAAATAGACGATCGCGAACATCAGCATCGCGGCGGTGGGGGCGAGGTTGCCGACGCCCTCGATGACGTAGTCCCCCAGATGCGCCCCCTTCCCGACAAGCACACAGAACAGTGCGGGTATGAGGACCAGTGCCGCGATGGGCGACATCTTCTTCATCATGATCAGGACCAGGAAGGTCGCGATCATGGCGAAGCCGAGGATTGTCAGCATGGGGACACCTAACGTTCATCCTTGAACTTCCACCCGGAGCGGCGGTGCGGATGACGTTAGGTGTCGTCAAATCCGGTTAACAAGATGTTGACGTGTGAGCAATACGAGCAAAACCCCAGGTCAACGAGGGATGCTGACCGGACCAGGCCCGGACCCGGACCCGCCGGCTTCCCCCGCCAAGGCGGATTCCACGCACCCGGGTCGGCAATATTCAGCCCCGCCTGGGGGTCCCTCCCAGGCGAAGCCCTGGGGGCGATTGAGGCGCTGGGGGTACCTCCACGCCGCAGGGCGTAGGGGGAGGTCCGGGGCGGAGCCCCGGTGGGAGCCGCGCACCGGAACACACCCAGGACCAGCCGGACCCCGCCGGACCAGCCCGGTCCGACCGGACCAGCCCGGTCCGCCCGGTCCGCCCGGTCCGCCCGGGACACGCGCCCATCACGCGGGCCCGATGCCGTTGACGTGACCATCCTGCAATCCTACGGTTGTGCATAGGATTCCTTCGGCACCGGGAGCGGGCGATGAGCGGCATCGAGCAGGCGCGGAGTACGGCCGAGCGGGCGCGGAAGAGGGCCGAGGCCCTGGAGTACTCCCCCGGGTTCGGCAATGAGCACAGCTCCGAGGCCGTCCCCGGTGCGCTGCCGCTGGGGCGCAATTCCCCCCAGCGCGCCCCGCTCGGGCTGTATGCGGAGCAGTTGAGCGGCTCGGCATTCACCGAGCCGCGCGCGCACAACCACCGTTCATGGCTCTACCGCATCCGCCCCTCCGCCGCCCACCCCCCTTTCAGCCGGATCGACAACGGCGCGGTGCGCGGAGCGCCCTTCACCGAGTCGGTGCCCGACCCGAACCGGCTGCGCTGGGACCCGCTGCCGGAGCCCGCGCCCGGGACCGACTGGCTGGCGGGGCTGTGGACGCTCGGCGGGAACGGCGACGCGGCCCAGCGCACCGGGATGGCCGTGCACCTCTACCACGCCGACTCCCCCATGACCGACCGGGTGTTCAGCGACGCGGACGGTGAGCTGCTGATCGTCCCCGAGCACGGCGGTCTGCTGCTCGTCACGGAACTGGGAGTGCTCGCCGCCCGCCCCGGGGAGATCGCGCTGATCCCGCGCGGCGTCCGCTTCCGGGTCGAGCTGCTCGACGAGCGGGCCCGCGGCTATGTCTGCGAGAACTACGGCCGGCCGTTCCAGCTCCCGGATCTGGGCCCCATCGGCGCCAACGGCCTGGCGAACGCCCGTGACTTCCGCGCGCCGACGGCGGCATACGAGGACGACGGGGGCGACGGGAGCGACGGGGACGCGGGGCGCCCGGTGGAGGTGGTCACCAAGTTCTGCGGCAATCTGTGGGCCGCGGCCTACGACCACTCCCCGCTCGATGTGGTCGCCTGGCACGGCAACCACCTCCCGTATGTCTACGATCTGCGCCGCTTCAATGTGATCGGGTCGGTCTCCTACGACCACCCGGACCCGTCGATCTTCACCGTGCTCACCTCCCCGTCCGACACCCCCGGTCTCGCGGGCGTCGACTTCGTGGTGTTCGCGCCGCGCTGGCTGGTCGGCGAGGACACCTTCCGGCCGCCGTACTTCCACCGCAATGTGATGAGCGAGTACATGGGCCTGATCGAGGGCGCCTACGACGCCAAGACCGCGGGTCAGGGAGGTTTCGTTCCGGGCGGGGGCTCGCTGCACAACATGATGTCCGCGCACGGGCCGGACCGCGACACCTTCGACCGGGCGAGCGCGGCCGACCTGCGGCCCCAGAAGGTCGACGACGGGCTTGCGTTCATGTTCGAGACGCGCTGGCCGGTGACCACGACCGGGCAGGCGACGACCGCGGATCATCTCCAGCGGGGGTACGACAACGTGTGGCAGGGTCTTGAGCGTCACTTCATGTCCTGATACGGAGTCCTGGTGAACTCCTCCTTCGCCCCCGACTCGCTGGTCCTGAACCGCAAGCTGCCGCTGTGGTACCAGGTCTCGCAGTCGCTGCGCGCCTCCATACTGGGCCGTACGCCCGATGCGTCGCTGCGGCTGCCCACCGAAGAGCAGCTCGCCGCGCACTACGGCGTGAGTGTGCTCACCATGCGCCAGGCCCTCAAGGAGCTGGAGACGGAGGGCCTGATCAGCCGGCACCGGCGGCGCGGCACCTTTATCGAACCGGGGGCCAGGCGGGGTGCGCCGAGGCGGCTGCTGGGCTCGATCGACACGATCGTGGCGCAGCAGTCCGGCGAGCGCACCACGGTCCTCGGGCACGGCCCCGAGCCGGTCCCCGGTGAACTCACCGAGTACTTCCCGGATCTGGCCGAGGTCGCGATGTACCGCAGGCTGCGCTGTGACGGTGAGAGCGGCGAGCCCACCAACTGGGCGGAGAACGCCCTCCGTCCGGACATCGCCGAGCGGCTGGATGTCGCGGATCTGGCGCGGTGGCCGATGACGAAGGTGCTGCGGGACGCCGTGGGCGTACGGATCAGCCGGATCACCGACACCGTGGAGGCCAGGCTCGCGGACCCGAGGACGGCCCAGTTGCTGAAGGTGCCGCTGCTGAGCCCGATCCTGCACTACACGGGGGTGACCTACGACGCGTCCGGCCGGGTGGTGGACGTGGCGCGCATCCGGTACCGGGGGGACCGGTTCTCCTTCTCGGTCACGGTCGACGCCGACTGATCCACCGGCTCGGGGGGATGCCCGGGGGAAGGTCCGGGGCGGAGGTTCGGGGAGGATGTCCGTATGCCGATGCTCGATGAGCTGATGCCGTGGGGAGTGCGCCCCCTGCGGCCGGGACGCGCCTGGGTGATGGGCCCGGACGCCGGATCGCTGACCGCGCGCTGGGATGCCGTCGTACGGGCGGCGGGCGCGGAGCGGGAAGCGCTGTTCGGCAGCACCCGGGCGCGGACGCCGCGTACCGCCGTCGGTCAGCTGCCGGGGCAGCGTACGGGGACGGGGGCGTTCGCCCGCGAGTCGGGGCGGTGCCCGGCGCCGGTGCGGGTGACGCACGGGCCCTTCGACCAGCAGTGGCTGATTCCCGATCACCGGCTGATCGACGCCGCCCGCCCGGAGCTGTGGCGGGTCGCCGACGACCGGCAGATCTTCGTGGTCGAGCAGGGCTCGGACGGGCGGCTGCCGGGACCGGCCGTACTGGTGTCAGCGCCGCTGCCGGACGGTCACTCCCCCACGGGCCGGCCGGGCCGGATCCGGCCGCTGTTCCGCAGGCCGGGTGGTGCCGAGCCGAATCTCGCGCCGGGGCTGCTGCGGGCGCTCGGCGGACACTACGGCCACCCGGTCGACCCGGTCGGGCTGCTCGCCTGGATCGTGGCGGCGGCGGAGCCGGCGGGCTCCCGCTGTACGGTGCCGCTGCCCGCCGACCCGGCGATCTGGCGGTCCGGGGTGGAGCTGGGCCGCCGGATGCTGGACATCCAGCTCCGCGGCGCCCGGGGCGGGGCGCGGCCGAGACTGCCCGGGGGCCGCCGCCCCTATGTGCGCGCCGCCGTGCCCGCCCGCCCCGCGGCGATCTCCTACGACCCGGAGGAGGAGGCGCTGTGTCTGGGCGATGGCCGGATCTCGCCCGTGCCCTCGGGGGCGTGGGACTTCCGGGTGGGCGGCGCGCGGGTGCTTGAGCTGTGGTTCGAGCGCCGTACGGCACCCGCCGAGCCCGGGTCGCTCGCGGCGATCCGCCCGGCGTCCTGGCCCCAGGAGTGGACCTCCGAACTGCTGGAGCTGATCACGGTCCTCGCCCTGCTCGCCGAACTCACCGACCGGCGGGCCGCGTTGAGGACACCGGAGACCCTGGAGCTGGGCGACCTCCCGGGCGTCCGGCCGCCGTCCGGCGCGTCCACCCGCCCCGCGACCGTGCTGGAGCACCCGGAGGAGGGACCGGAGGGGCAGTACGCCCTGCTGTGACGGCTTCGGCGTGATCGGCCCTCGCGGGCGGCACCCGCCGCGCCGCACGCACCCGCTCCGGCGGAGAGCCCGGGCCGTGCGACCCTCCGCGCGAAGTCCCCCGTACGGACGGGGCCCGTACGGCACACACGGTGCGCGGCCTCCCCGCCACGCCGGTGCCAGGTGACAAATGCCCGGTCCCCGGGATAGGCACATCATCATGCGCACTCAGCCACTGCCGCTCGACGGCATCACCGTCGTCTCCGTCGAGCAGGCCGTCTCCGCTCCCTTCGCCACCCGTCAGCTCGCCGACCTCGGTGCCCGGGTCATCAAGATCGAACGGCCGGATGGCGGTGACTTCGCCCGGGACTACGACACCGCCGCCCAGGGGCTGGCCTCCCACTTCGTCTGGTGCAACCGGGGCAAGGAGTCCATCGCCGTCGACCTCAAGGACCCCCGCGGCCTGGACATCGCCCGGCGCCTGGTCGCCAACGCCGATGTGTTCGTGCAGAACCTCGCCCAGGGCGCCGCCGCCCGGCTCGGTCTGGACGCGGCGACGCTGTGCGCCGGGCACCCCCGGCTGATCGCCGTGGACATCTCGGGGTACGGCGATCGGGGCCCGTACGCCCACAAGCGGGCGTACGACATGCTCGTCCAGAGCGAAGCGGGCCTGGTGTCGGTGACCGGGACGCAGGACCACCCGGTGAAGGCCGGTATCCCGGCGGCCGACATCGCCGCGGCGATGTACGCGTTCTCAGGGGTGCTCGCGGCGCTGCTGCGACGGGGAACGACCGGCCTCGGCGGTCCGGTGGAGATCTCGATGCTGGATGCGCTCGCGGAGTGGATGGGGCATCCGTTGCACTTCGGCATGCACGGGGGTGAGCCCCCGGCGCGTACAGGTGTCGCGCACGCCGCGATCGCGCCGTACAACGCCTACGACACCGCCGACGGCGGACAGGTGCTGCTGGCGGTGCAGAACGACCGGGAGTGGCGAAGGCTCGCCGAACAGGTCCTGGAAGCGCCCGCGCTGGCGGGAGATCCGCGGTTCGCGACGAACAAGGCGCGCGCGGCGAACCGGACCGGGACGGACCGCGCGGTGGCGGGGGTGCTGGGGCGGCTGGGCACCCAGGAGGCGATCGAGCGGCTGGAGGCGGCGGGCATCGCCTGTGCGCGGATCAACAGCGTGACGGATGTGGCCGGACATCCGCAGCTCGCGGCCCGTGACCGGTGGCGGTACGTGGACACCCCGGCCGGGCCGCTGCGGGCACTGCTGCCTCCGATCACCCTGCCGGGCGGCCCGGAGGCCCGGATGGGAGCGGTGCCCGCGCTGGGAGAGCACACCGACGCGCTGCTGAAGGCCCTGGGGATGACGGACGAGACAACAGCGGCGCTGCGCCGGGACGGTGTGATCGCCTGAGCGCGGGGCCGCACAGGCGGTGACACGGTGACACCGAGAATCTGATGGTGCGCGGAACGCGTCGATCCGACGCGCGACGGCCGAGCGGTGGCCGAAAGGTCAGCGGCGGCCGAAGGTCAGCGGCGGCTGCCGAACAGCGTGCGGCGCAGCCTCCGCAGCGGTGCGAAGAGCGAGACCCGCCCGCTCCTGCTCTTGTTGCGGTCGTGTGTCACATCACGCGAGGTCAGCTCTCGCATCAGCGAGGTGGCCTCGACCGTCTCACGCTGTGGCACGGCGGGACCGCCGAGCACCGAGAGATGCCGGTCGAGACGCGAGCTTGTCGCGCTGTTCCCGCAGGTGATCGCAGGCACGCGCGCCCTGCTGCGCACTGTTATCTGTTCCATGTCACTCCCCACCCGTACGACGCACCCGGCCCGGGCAGGTTAACCCTATCGCCCCGTCGGGACACTCGTGTATCCCGCCCACAGGATTCACCGCACCGGTTCGAGAATTGACGGTCACACTCCGAATCCATCCGATTCTAGGTCGAGTTGGACAGTTCAGCGGCTCGCGGGACGGGCTCTCCAGCCGGTCGTCCCCCTCCAGTCTTCCCACCGGCCCCCGGGCCACGCGTGAGGGGCCGGACCGGTCGCCCGAGCCGCCCGGCGGACCGACGAGTGTCCGGCGCGGTGGTTCACGGGGGCACTCCACCGGGTACAGCGTCCCTGGCCTTCGTTCCCCCGGCGGCGGACCGGAGGATCGTGGTTCAGGGGGGCGGCAACCGCCCGGTATTGAGCTAACTTGAAATGGTTTCCACCCGAAATGCCGTGTCGCTACGGATGGGGGCTCGCGTGCCCGAGAATCAACTGATCGCGGGGCGTTACCGACTGCAGAGCCCCTTGGGCCGAGGCGGTATGGGTGTGGTGTGGCTTGCCCGGGACGAGGTGCTGTCCCGTGAGGTCGCCGTCAAGGAGGTACGGGCCCCGGACGGGCTCGACGCCGCCGATGAGCGCCGGCTGTATCAGCGGCTGGACCGGGAGGCGTGGGCCGCGGCCCGGATCTCGCACCGCGGTGTGGTGACGGTCTTCGACGTGGCCACCGAGGACGGCCGCCCCTGGATCGTGATGGAGCTGATCCGCGGGCTGGCGCTGTCGGACATCCTGGAGGCGGAGGGCCCGCTCTCGCCGCAGCGGGCCGCGAACATCGGGGCCGAGGTCCTGGGGGCGCTGCGTGCCGCGCACGAGGCCGGGGTGCTGCACCGTGATGTGAAGCCGGGGAACGTCCTCATCTCGAACGACGGCCGGGTGGTGCTTTCGGACTTCGGGATCGCGATGGTGGAGGGCACCTCCCATCTGACGATGACCGGCGAGCTGGTCGGTTCGCCCGAGTTCCTCGCGCCGGAGCGGGCCCTGGGCCGTACTCCGGGTCCGGAGTCGGATCTGTGGTCGCTCGGCGTCCTGCTGTACGCGTCGGTGGAGGGGGTGTCTCCGTTCCGGCAGCACACCCCCCTGTCCACCCTGCGGGCCGTCGTCGACGAGGAGTTGCCGCCGCCCCGGCGGGCCGGTGAGCTGGCGCCGGTGATCGCCGGACTGCTGCGCAAGGAGCCCGCCGAGCGGATGTCGGCGCAGGAGGCCGAACGGCTGCTGCGGGTGGTGGGCGCGGGCGGTGCGGCCCGTACGTCCGAACCGCCGCCGGGCCCGTGCAGCCCGACGGTCGCCGCCGTCTCACCGGAGGTCTCCCCGGCCACTCCGCCCGTTCCCCTGCCGGGGGCCGGACCGGGATTCGGACCGGGACTCGGACCGGGGACCACGACCTCCGTCGGCGGGCAGCGGCCGGACGGTTCGCGGCGGGCTACGGCGGTCCTGGCCGCCGGGGCCGCGCTGCTGGTCCTCGCGGTCGGCGGGCTGGCCTGGGCGCTGGTGGACAACGCCCGGGAGGGCGACGGCAAGGACAGCGGCGGCGGCGCGACCAGCTCCGCGGCGGCGGGCGGGCCGACGCCCGCCGGCACCACGTCCACCACCCGGGGCGGCGCGACCTCCCCCGCCCCCGGAGGCGTCGGCGGCGGCGGTACGGACGGGGGCGGGCCCACCCCGTCCGCGACCTACCGGCCGCAGACGGTGGTGGTACACGCCCGGGCCGTGCGCGACAGCTATGAAGGGGTCTGTCCCCCGCCGGCGGCGCGCGCCCCCGCGTTCACGGCGACGATCACGGTCGGCCGGACCCCGGCCGATGTCGTCTACCGATGGGCGACCGAGAGCGGTGTGAGTTCGGACTCCGCCTGGAAGACACTGCGGTTCG